>JAKLJF010000061.1 GCA_023151335.1 Thermoanaerobaculia bacterium
ACTTCAGCGCATGCCCAGGCCTAAGCCGCTTTCGGGCAAAATAGCCCTGGTCACGGGCAGCGGCGGCGGTATCGGCAAGGCCATTTCCCGGAAATTTGCAGAGGAAGGCGCCTGCGTAATCCTGAACGACATCGACGAAGAGCGGCTCGCCGGGGCAAAATCCGAGTTTGAAAAATCTTTCGGGCACGATGCGGTGGCGGCGACCAAACTCGACGTAACCAATTCAAAGTCAATCGAACTGGCGTTCGAGGAAGTTTGCCTCGCTTTCGGCGGCATCGATATTGTGGTGAACAACGCGGGTATCAGCTTGTCCAAACCGCTCGGCGAACACACGGTGGAAGACTGGGACAGGTTGTACGATATTTTGGTAAAAGGGCAGTTCCTGGTGTCGAAGGAAGCCGTCAGAGTGATGAAAAAACAGCGACTCGGCGGCGATATCATTAATATCGCTTCGAAAAACGCCCTTGTTGCCGGGCCCAACAACGCGGGCTACGGCTCGGCCAAAGCGGCGCAGGCCCACCTTTCGCGCCTGCTCGCCGCCGAACTCGGGCCCGATATGATCCGCGTGAACACGGTGAATCCCGACGCGGTCATCACCGGATCGAACATCTGGGCCGGCGGCTGGGCCAAAGGTCGCGCCAAAGCCTACGGCGTCACGGTGGAGGAATTGCCCGCATACTACGCCAAACGCACGCTGCTGAACCAGGTGATCCTGCCGGAAGACGTCGCGAACGCCTGTTTCGCTTTTGTCGGCGGGTTGTTGTCCAAGTCGACCGGTAACATTTTGAATGTGGACGGGGGCGTGGCGACGGCGTTTGTGCGCTGAGATTTCAGGCATTTTCCAGGATGAACACGGGGTCGATTTTCAGCACCTGATACAGCCGTTTTGCAAGGTCAAGGTTAATCTTGCGTTTATTTTGCATGACTTCAGAAAGCCGCGTCGCGGAAATACCGAGTAAGGCTGCGAGGTCTTTTTGTTTCAGTTTCCGTTCATACATTTTAAGCTCGATCATTTCAACCAGTGTTTTGGGCTGGCGAATTGGCATAAGCGGGATCTGATCTTCCCAAGACTCTGCAAGGAGGGAAAGGCGTTGCAAATCGGAGCGTTCCTGGAGAGACAAGGTATGAAAACCGCCATTCTTGGTCGCTTTCCTGATATAGGCTTCAACCTGCTCCATAACCATTTGGTATTCTGATTCCGAATTTATCTGATAAGAAGCCATTCTGAAAAATATTTATATTGTTGATGCATCAATTTTTTCATACTGCGCATGTGTTCCCACGAAACGAATATATACCGTTCGGGTGTCAAAGAAAATCATGGCGATTAATCTGTATTTGTTTCCCCTGATGTTGAAAACGAAGCGGTCGTTCCCAACATAGTCCACCGAATTGAAGTTCTGTCGAATATCTGAAAGGGTAGCCCAATCAGCGTTTTTTACTACAGCATACCAATCGTTCAATGCTCCGGCAGCATCCGGGTATACCAAACCAAAGGCCCTGAGTATAGTTTTGCTGATGATTACCATGGTGGAATGAAAACAAAATACAAATTTACGAAAAAAATTACACTATTCGAAATTTTTTATACAAAATGCGAGTCCAACATCAAATCGCCGAACACAACCAACGCCTGCTCGCCCGTCATGAACCGGATTTCCACTACCTGGCCGAACGTTTGCGCCAAAAAGGTATCGACGTACAGCAAGTGGTAGAAAAAATAAAAGCCTTCCAAATCGCCATCCCTTCCTGGGCATTGGGCACGGGCGGCACGCGTTTCGGGCGTTTTCCCATCGGCGGCGAACCGCGCAACCTGGAAGAAAAAATCGAGGACGTGGGCTTGCTGCACGCGCTCAGCCGTTCGTCCAACTCCATTTCGCTGCATATTCCCTGGGATATTCCGCGCGACCCGGCAGCGCTGAAACAACTGCTGGCCGCGCACGAACTGAGCATCGATTCGGTCAATTCCAATACCTTTCAGGATCAGCCCGGCCAGCCGTTTTCGTACAAATTCGGCTCGCTGGCGCACACCGATGCGGCCACCCGCCGGCAGGCGATTGAACACAATATCGACTGTATCCGGCACGGCGTGGCGCTCGACTCGAAAGTGCTGACCGTCTGGCTCGCCGACGGCTCCAATTTCCCCGGGCAGCAGCATTTCCGCCGGGCCTGGCAACGCACCGCCGATGCGCTCGCGGACATCTACCGGGCACTGCCCGCCGACTGGACGATGCTCATCGAGTACAAACCCTATGAACCCAACTTTTACTCGATGGTCATCCCGGACTGGGGCGCCTCCTGGTCGCTTTGCCAGCAACTGGGCAGCCAGGCGCAGGTACTGGTCGATCTCGGCCACCACCTGCCCAACACGAATATCGAGCAGATCGTCGCCCGGCTGATGCACTTCGGCAGGCTCGGCGGTTTCCATTTCAACGGCTCCATGTACGGCGACGACGACCTGACCACGGGCAGCATCAAACCCTACCAGTTTTTCCTGATTTTCAACGAATTGGTAGATGCCATGCAAGACGAAACGGTTATCAATCCGCCGCTCGCCTGGATGATCGACGCCAGCCACAATACCAAAGATCCCCTCGAAGACCTGCTGCAATCGGTAGGCAACATCCTGACGACCTACGCCAAAGCGTTGCTGGTGGACCGCAAGAGCCTGCACAAAGCGCAGGAGGCGAACGACGCGGTTGCCGCCGAGGAAATCCTGCGGGATATTTTTGCGCTGGACGCGCGCCCGCTCGTGGCGGAGGCGGCGCGGCAATCGGGCGGTGCGATGGACCCCGTCGGCGTGTTTCGCGCGTTGAAAATCCGGGAAAAACTGATTGAAAAACGCGGCGTGAAAAGCGTGGCGACGGGACTTTGACTATGAACCATATTGCAATCTTCGACATCGGTAAAACCAACAAAAAGGCTTTTGTCTTCGATGAGGATTATCGCATCGTTTTTGAACAAACAATCCAACTCCCCGAAACTGCGGACGAGGACGGCTATCCCTGCGAAGACATTTCCCTGCTGCAAAACTGGATCCTCGAAACGGCCCGGGCTCTGCTCCATCATCCGGATTTTAATATTAAAACCTTCAATTGCACAACTTATGGCGCCAGTTTCGTCCATCTCGACGCGGATTTCCAACCTCTGACGCCGATCTGCAACTACCTCAAGCCCTTCCCGGAAGACCTTCAAAACCAGTTTTTGGAAAAATATGGCCCCGCTGAAAAACTATGCCTCGAAACGGCGTCTCCCTGGCTCGGACACCTCAATTCGGGCCTGCAATTATATTGGTTAAAACATCATAAGCCATTCATTTTTAACAAAATACACATATCGCTGCACCTTCCGAAGTGGATAGCATATCTGCTTTCCGGCGCCTTCCAACCGTCCACCGTCTACCGTCCACCGTCCACCGTCCACCGTCCATCGTCCACCGTCCACCGCCCATCGTCCACCGTCCACCGCCCATCGTCCACCGTTTTTTCCGAAATGACCAGCCTCGGCTGTCACACCATGCTCTGGGATTTCCGGAAAAACGACTACCACGACTGGGTAAAAGCCGAGGGCATCGTTGAAAAATTCCCACCGATTGTGCGTCCCGGAACTGCCGTTCAGCCGACCGGGCTGCACGACAGTTCCGCCGCACTGATCCCTTACCTGGCCGGTTTCCGCGAACCGTTCGTCCTGATCTCGACGGGTACCTGGTGCATTTCGCTCAACCCCTTCAACGACGAACCGCTCACCGCCGGCGAGCTCGCCCGTGATTGCCTGTGCTACCTCACCCCGGAGGGCAAACCCGTAAAGGCCGCCCGGTATTTCGGTGGCCACGAACACGACGAAGCGGTGAAAAAAATTGCCACGGCGCACGGTGTGGGGCTGGATTTTTACAAAAATCCGATACCGGCGGGCGAAGGCGGCAACATCAGTAATATTCAAAAGGCGATGGACGTCTACACCGGTTTCATGCGCGAACTGGTGGGAAAACAGGTCGCCTCTACCCGCCTGGCCATCGGCCGGTCGCCCGTCCGGCGGCTTTTCGTGGACGGCGGTTTTTCTAAAAACGACCTGTATATGCAGCTATTAGCCGCGGCATTTCCGGAGATGGAAGTTTTCGCGGCGGAGGTGGCGCAGGCCACGGCGTTGGGGGCGGCGCTGGCGGTAAGGAGAAACTGGAATGGGAAAGAGGCGCAGCAGCCCGCTTTACCGCTTCATCTTTTCCAATGGAAATAAAAATCCGGGCATTCCAATCAAATATCTGAATAATATTGGCCTTCCGGCCGGCTTTGGGCAACACCTTGCAGTTCCCGTGCCGGCCGATGTGGACGACCCCGAAATAGTTGGAGGTCAGCCATATTTCTTCCCCGCAGCCGCCGACGATAAGGCCGTTCACAAAGTTAAATTTCGGGCGTAGGCTGTCGATGACGTGGTTGTGGGGCCAGGGCACGATGCGGCCGTTCTCGTGGTAAAAAACCCGCCCGTCGGAGTTGGCCCACCACATCCGTCCGCAGGAGTCTTCCATCATGTTCCAGCCGAAGACGGCGGTGAAATTTGTTTGCATGGTATCGGGAAACTGCTCGAAGCGGTAGCCGTCGAAACGTCATACTCCGTTGTTGGTGCTGAACCACATATAGCCCTGCCGGTCCTGTGTAATGGCAAAGGTTTCGTTGCTGGGCAGGCCGTCGTCGGTGGTGTAGTTGCGGAAAACGGGGGCGAAGCGCAGGAGCGACTGGGCCGGGTGGGAGAACGGCAGGCAGGAAAAAAAGGCTATGAAAAGGGCCGTTTTCATGCGGGGGGCATTTTCGACAAAAACACTAAAGAAACGGCAATTACCAAATTTCAGAAAAACGCCGCCGGATTTCAGAAAAATACAGCCGGATTTTTAGATAAGAGGCATTTGGTTGGTGAGGTTGCGTATTTTTATGTGCAACGGCCTTTTCAAATTTGAAATTTGAAAAGTACCGTCCCGCACAAAACCGCTTTTAATCCACATCCATCAACCTTAAAATTTCATCTCATGAAAGTCCTCTGTACCCGCCAGAACAAGCCCGGCCTGTATCCGGCATACCGGCTCCTGATTGCACTGCTTTTCGTTTCGGGACTCCAACACCTTGCCTGGGCACAATGCCCGGCGGGCAACATCACCCTGACGACCCAAGCCCAGGTCGATAACTTCACCGTCACTTATCCCGGCTGCACCCATGTGCTGGGCTCGCTCATCATCGGGCCTTCGGCGGATATTGCCGATTTGAATGGCTTGTCGGGGCTGACGCAAATCGATGGGGGGCTATTACTTTTGAGCAATACGGTGTTAACGGATGTTTCGGGGCTGAATGGTTTGACGTCGATCGGTACGGAAATAAATATTCAAAGTAACCCCGCGTTGGGCGCTATCGATCTTTCGGGGGTTTCGGCGGTAAATGTGGCCAGGATCATCGTATCCAATAATGCTATGCTGACCAGCGCACTGATGCCAACGGATGTGGTCGCCATTTCCGATCGCCTGTCTTACTACAACAATCCCTTGCTGGCAACGATTTCGGAGATGAACGACCTGACCAGCATCGGCGATGTGCTGGAAATCAGTTATATTTTAGCCAATCCGCTGCCCGCATTTACCAGTTTAACGGCTATCGGTACGAATGTGCCGTCCTCTACTTCCGGGCTTTATTTGTACGAAAACCCGAACATCACGGCCATTCCCGCCTTCCCTGTATTGAATTCGATCGGCGGAACGATCTCCGTTCAATCGAACCAAAAGCTCGCGGATTTCGACCTGTCGGCCGTTTCTACGCATGACATCCGGATAATGGTCGTGAGCAACAATCCCGTCCTGACCAGCGCCCTTTTGCCTGCAGATGTGACCGCTATTTCGGAGCGACTGCAATATTACAACAACCCTTTGCTGGCCACCATTTCCGAAATGAACAGCCTGGCAACGGTCGGCGATGTTTTATCTATCAGCCATGTCCTGGCCAATACGCTGCCTGCTTTTTCCAGCTTAACCGCTATTGGGACAACAGTACCTTCCGTTTCTTCCGGGCTTTATTTGGATAACAACCCCAACAGCACGGCCATCCCTGCTTTTCCCGTTTTAAACTCGATCGGCGGGTTGATTTCGATTCAATCGAACGAGAATCTCACCGATTTTGACTTGTCGGCCATTTCTACGCATGACATGCGGGTAATGGTGGTGAGCAATAATCCGGCCCTGACCAGCGCCCTTTTGCCTGCAGATGTGACCGCTATTTCGGAGCGACTGCAATATTACAACAACCCTTTGCTGGCCACCATTTCCGAAATGAACAGCCTGGCAACGGTTGGCGATGTTTTGTCTATCAGCCATGTTTTGGCCAATACGTTGCCTGCTTTTTCCAGCTTAACCGCTATTGGGACAACAGTACCTTCCGTTTCTTCCGGGCTTTATTTGGATAACAACCCCAACATCACAGCCATCCCTGCCTTCCCTGTTTTAAACTCGATCGGCGGGTTGATTTCCATTCAGATTAACCAGAGCCTGACCAGTTTTGACTTGTCGGCCATTTCCACGCATGATATGCGGGCCATGATCGTGAACGATAACCCGGTGTTGACCAGCGCGCTTTTGCCCGCGGACGTGACCGCTATTTCGGAGCGACTGCAATATTACAACAACCCCTTGCTTGAAGAAATATCCGCGATGAACGACTTGCAAACCATCGGACAGTATTTATCCATTTCAAATACCGTTGCCTGCCGTCTGCCCGATTTCCCCAGCTTGTCCTTCATCGGAATATTTATGAACTATAGTTCCAACCCCAAGCTCGCCGTTTTACCCAGGCTGGCCAATGGCGCCGTGATCAATCAAAGCATTATCATCACCGGCAATCCCTCCCTCGGCTACTGCGCCATCGAGGCCGTCTGCGATTTCCTGCAAGGCCCCGGCGCCCGCAATATTTCCGGCAACGCCGGCGCCTGCCTGGATGAAACGGCGGTCGCCAACTCCTGCAATGCCAACGATCCTTACCCTCAACCGGTCCAACTATTTATCACTGGTCCGGACTATTGCACCGGCGCAGGCGGACCGCTGGTAGGCCTCAGCGGATCGCTGCCGGGAGTCAATTATCAATTACAAACAGGGAATGGCGACAACCTGGGGGCGCCTGTAACCGGAACGGGAGCGCCCATTGGCTTTGGCATTTATCCCAATGGGACATACCAGGTCGTTGCCAACGACGGATGTACTGAACCCATCACCGGTACTATAAACGCCCAGCAAGGCCATTGCGCTATCAGCGTCCCCAATTTCTGCACCTGCAACGCCCCCGACGGCCGCGCCGCAGTCACGGTGAAGATTTCGGCGCCTTCGGGGCAAAACTGGACGGTGAAAGCGGTGATCGGCTTGTACGCCGCCACGAGTCCGCCGGCGCCCGCGGCGCCTGTGCCCATGCCCGTCGGTACGCCGCTGACCGATATCGGCGGTAACATGTACACGCTGGACGGTATCCGGAAGACGGATAAAGGCTACTGGGTGCAGGTGACGAACGGCAGTACGGATTTTGACGTGATGGTGGGGAACGCGGCGTGGTGAGGAGCGCCGATGTATCCTTTGCATCCGAAATGCCAATCAAAAAAACGCCAACTATTCCAGGAAAGGATTTTGAATGCGCACACCGGCGATCACAGCGTTGTGTTGCATATCTTCCGTGAGCAGTACCTGGCAATGCGCATGTTTGGCTCCGCTAATGATCAGGCTGTCCCAAAATGAAATTTGATGCAATAAATGGATATCGATGGCCTCCTTGATCATATTCACGTCGATACGAACTACCTCGAAAAGAGCAAGGTCTGTCAAAATAGCTTTTACATCGAGGGGGGCTTGCTTAAATTTCCCCAACATAACGGCTGCAAACTCATTCAAAACCTGGGTACTCAATGCCAATTTAGCACTCGACCTGGCATATTCCAGAACCTCCAGACACTTTGCTTGCTTTTCCGGCTCGTCCTGGCTGAAGCAATAAACCAGGAAATTGGTGTCAAGAAAATATTTTCCGGTCATAGATTTCATTCCTGTTCCATTTCCAGCCTTTAGTATTTACCTTCAAACGATTGCCCCTGCTATGACCAATCAACCTTTTGACGGGATCGTTTTCAGATTGATTGACAGCCTGCTTCAATAACAAGCGAATGAATTCATTCAGACTTGTGCCTTGTTTTTCGGCATACTCCCGGCTTTTTTTCAATAAATCGTCGGGAATGGACAAAGTTACGTTTTTCATGACGCACAGTTTATGTGGGCAAAGTTACAAAGAAAAATTTCTAATTAGTCAAATTTTTCCTGCTGTCCAGCGTCTTTGACGCGCAGACGAATTATTTTGGCGGGCTTTGTCTGCAACGCCCCCCGACGGTCGCGCCCCGGTTGGGTGCAGGTAACGAACGGCAGTACGGATTGTGACGTGATGGTGGAGAACGCGGCGTGGTGAGGAACTCACCCCAAGTACCCCTGTTTCCCATACTCTTCCATCCATTGATCGAAATGGGAGGCCGGGAAAAACAGGATCTGCTGCCCGAAATACCCCGGCGCTTTCAGGTGGAGGTAAAAGGCCCGGCGACCGAGGTGTTTCCGGGTTTCGAAACGTTCGATATCTGTCCAGGGGTAGCGGGCGGTAGTCCAGTAATTGGTAATCAGAACATGTCCGGCGTCGGCGTCAATTCGTTTCAAAGGCCACAGGCTGCGCCGGACGAAGTACAGCCAGCCCAGCCAGAACAGGAGCGAAATGATACGCGGCCACCACACGGAATACGGCAGGTAGAGGTCTTCCTCGTCGATCAGCCAGAAGGCCAGCAACATGCCCGATAAAAAAACGAAGCCGAATACCGGCAGGAACACGCGCCACATCAGCGTGGTATTGGACGACAGGTTTATGGAACCGGGCAGGCGGTTCCCGGAGGGAGCAGGCCCGGCAGGCGATTGATTTTCCATCAAACAGAGTTCTTTCCGCAAAGGTAAACCGGCGTGGTCATTTTTTATTTTTCTTCTTGTCCGGGTCGGAAATAACGATGCGGCTGCCGGCTTTTAATTTGCGGGCAACAGCAGAGAAAGGCCCGGTCACCACGGTTTCGCCCTCGGAAAGGCCGGACAGGATTTCAATGTAGTCGTTGTCCTGTATGCCGGTTTTCACTTCGCGGATACCCACTGTGTCCTGGCCCTCCGGCAACACAAAGACGATCTCTTTGATCTCATCGTCTTTTTTACTGACTTCTTTTGCCGCGGGGCCTTTTTCCTCTTCCTTATCTTTATCTTTCTTCTTGTCTTCTTCCTCATCTCCCTCTTCCCGGGCCGTTACGGCGATCAGCGGCACGCTCAGGGTGTTTTCCGCGTCGTTGGTGTAGATTTCCACCGATGCCGACATACCGGGCCGGAAGGGGTAACGTTTGCCTTTTTCCAGCATGTCGCTGTAGGAAGCGGGGTCTACCCGGATTTTTACCACGAAGTTGGTCACCTGGTCGGTGTTGAGCGCGCCGCCGCCGAGGGCGCTGGACACGTTGCTGGCGCTGCTGGCGATCTCGGTCACTTTCCCTTTGAATTTGCGCCCCAGGTAGGCGTCCACTTCGATGTCGGCTTCGTCGTTGACGGAAACTTTCAGGATGTCGTTTTCGCTCACTTCCACCTGTACTTCCATAGAGCTCAGGTTGGCGATGCGCATCATTTCCGTACCGGCCATTTGTAAGGTACCTACCACGCGCTCGCCTTTTTCAATATTGAGTTTGCTGATAATGCCGCTCACGGGGGCGGTAATCACTGTTTTTTGCAAACTGGTGCGCAATTCTTTCAGGGTGGCGCGGGCGCTGGTGATGCCGAATTCGGCCACGCGCACGTTTTCGCGGGCGCTGGCCAGGCCGGTTTCAGCGGCTTTCAGCGCGGCGTCGGCGGCGGCATAACTGCTTTCGAGCGCGCGCAGGTTGCTTTGCGTGGTTTCAAAATCCGATTCGGCGATCACCCCTTCTTTGAACAGTTGTTCGTTGCGTTTGTGGGCACTGCGGGCGGCGTCGAGCTGGGCTGAAATCCGGTTTTTATCGGCCTTGAGTTGGTCGATCTGGGCGCCGGAGCCTTTTACGTTGGCCGATGAAATTTCGCGTTGCGACTGGGCGCTGTTCACGGCAGCCTGGCCGCGCTCCACGGCGCTTTGGTATTCGTCGGGCCGTATCTTGGCCAGAATCTGGCCCGCGGTGACAGAGTCGCCTTCCTGCACGTACAGATCCACCACCTCGCCCGATACGTCCGAGCTGATTTTTACTTCCGTTTCCGGAAATATTTTTCCGCTGGCGCTCACGGTTTCCCGGATGGTGCGGCGTTGCACTTTTTCCACCGTCACTTCTTCTCCTTTCGGTTTCTGGCGGGCTTTCACGACGGCGGCGATGATCAGCAGGGCCAAAAGGCCAATCAATACGTACAGCAGCGTTTTTCTGCGTTTGGGTGGTGTTGTCGACATAGCGGATGGTAATAGAAAGATTGCGTTTGGTCGAAACAGGCAAACGGAAGGCATGTTGCCGTTTTTCGCCCGTTTCAGATGATGAAACCTCTGTCTCCAAAGGCGGCACAAGATTACATTCCCCTGCCCCCCCGGAAAAAACTGTTGGATAAATGGCCGGAATCGCCGGATGAAATTCAGCGGGGAATGGGTAAAGGCCGGCTGCCGGGCGCTTCGCCGGGTATTGCCTGGCGCCAATTGAAACTGCCCGAATTGCTTTAAATCCGGGCCAAAAGCGCTTTGAATCCGGGTTCCAGGCGCTCAAAATCGGCCCGGTTCAGCGACATATTGCCGTACCAGGTATATTCAAAAGTACGGGTAGCTTCCCGGAACGGGTTGGCCAGGGGGTGTTCGCGCATTTCGCGCAGGTAATCGCGGTTGGTTTTTTCCTTCGACCAATTGATGGCGCCGTTTTGCGACAATTCTTTGATGATCTGCAAAAAATAGATCCGCACGGCCAGGGGGTAGTTTTGTTGGGCCAGCGCTTCGCGCAAAAACCGTTCGAGGTCGGTTTCGTGGATATAGGCGTCCAGGTTGTCGAGCGTTATTTCGGCGCCGTCGCGGGCGATCCGGCGGTTGCGCGGCTGCCGGATTATCCAATAAATGCCATAGCCGATGGCTGCACAGGCGATGAGAATAGCCAATATTTGAAAAAAATTGCCCCAAAATTGCGACATGGCAGTCCAATCGCTGTCAGATGATCGCGTCCGATCCGGTCGCGAACGGTCTTTTTTCGGTTTGGGTTTCCCCGGAAGGTCGCGGCTGTAGTCCAGCTCCCCGGCGGCCTTTTTCCATTCCTGTTCCGGCACCACCCGTCGTTCCACGATGCTTTCACGCTCCTGCGCCGGCAAAATGACCGGTAAAATAAAAAATATGATGCAAAGATATTTCATGCCGAATGTTTGAACTGCGACCCATTTGAAAATCAGCACTACCCTGCTTCCCAAATCGTAAGTCGTAAGTCGTAAATCGTAAGTCGTAAATCGTCACTCTCTCGCCAATCCCCTGATCTGCCGTACTGCGCCCACGCCTTCAATAGCCTCCCGCAACTGTGTCGCGTCGTTGATCTCTCTGGAGGAAAAATAATGCATGGCGCCGCCCGCTACCATGGCCAACCAGATAAACTGCGCTACCAGGTTGCTGGCAAAAGCGGTAGTGGCGGCCATGTACCACGCCACTTTCCCTTCCTCCGCGGGTACCAGCCAACCAAAAAAAGGCAGCACCACGTCGCGCCAGATACTGGAGTCGAGGAAAAGAAAAAGCAGCAAACCCATGTTGATCACCAGAAAACCGAACAGATAACCCTGGCTCCAGCGCATGAGCGTCCAGGCGCGCGGGATAGATGCCCAAAACGCACCCTCATAGCAGGCCGCCGCGATCCATAAACCCAGGAAAGGAAAACCAGTCATACCCACCAGCCACAAGAACAGGCCTGATTCGACGGCTTCCAGGAACCAGACGACCAGAAATGAGGCGATCACGGGCGCCAGCTGATGTAAACCCAAATAAGAGAGGCGCCAGGTTTGGCGTTGTTCCGGCGCCATTTCGCGGCGTAAGGCATATAAAGTAAGCCAGCTCACCCCCCAAAACAGAAGCACCTGCGACCAGAACAGCAGTGGCGTTTGTTCCCGGTCGATCGCCTCCCACCAACCCAGAAAAGAGGAAGCCAGCTCGCCAGCCAGACCGAAAATCGAGGTGAGGGGCACATCGGTAAAAAATGCCGCCACAGCCAGAAATATGGCAGAGCCGCCCAACAAACCCAACACGGTTATACGCGTTTGCCGGCGCAACAGTGAAAAGACGTCGGAAAAAAACTCGCCGGCATTTTTGATCCCGGTAAATTCTATGGCGTGTTCGCGCACCGGCGGCAATTCCTTTTCCGGTATGGAGCGGTTGAACCCCGTACGCGATTTATACCAGGGCAACAGCACAAAATAACCCAGCACGAACGCCAGCGAGCTCAGGATGAACATAAACCGTACCGGCGCCGGCGTTTCAGTGTAGCGGGTCAGGTAGCCTTCGAAAAAAGCGGCCAGCACGAACATGGGGATCAGGCCGATAAAGATTTTCAGGCCCCGGCGCATCGACAACTGAAACGCCTGGTACCGGCTGTACGTACCGGGAAACAACAGGCCGGAGCCGGCCACCAAACCCGCCGCCCCGGCAATAATAATGGCGCTGATCTCCAGCGTGCCGTGTATCCAGATGGTTAGAAAAGACTCCCAGAAAAGGCCTTTTTCTATAAAAAAATACTGAAAAGCGCCCAGCATGATGCCGTTGTACATCAGGATAAACACGGTGCCGATAGAAGCCAGCACGCCGAAAATGGCCGTACGCAGGGCGACAAACAGGTTGTTGGCCGCTATACCGACCGACATGCCCAGGGGCCGGCTTTCCTTGTACACCGCCATCGGATCGTTATTTTCGATATTTTGCAGCGTCATGTCCACGTAACCGTCGCCGAGGATAACCCGTGCAAAATCGGGATTGATGCGGCTGGACAACACCCCGATCGCGCAGGCCAGCGAAAATATACAAAACGAAAGCAGCAAAGCCTGCCGCGATTCCCACATCACGCGGGGCAATTCGTCGGTCCAGAACAGCCGGAAACGCCCCGCCGGAAAACGTTTGCCCCGGTACACGTTGTGGAAGATCCGCTGCGCCAGACCGTTCAGGTACATGCGCACCGAGCGGTTGGGGTAAAAGGTGCGGGCATACGACAGGTCGTCCATGATCTGGATGTACAGATCGTTGAGTTTTTCCGGGTCGCGGTGGTTGTGCCGCAACATATCCTCGAATTCAGCCCACTTTTCCCGGTTCTGTTCGATGAATTTGGTTTCGCGCATGCTTTTTAAAGAGGTTGGCGGGTTTCGGGTTGGCGAATTTTCCGGACAATATTACCCTCTTTTATCCAAATGTCATGTGAATCTGATTTCAAAGGGTTCTTACTCCAGGCGGATCGTTACTTTCCCTCGCCTGTTACGATCCGGAATTGAACGGGTTGACCCTAATTTTTAATGATTTTTTGGACAGAATTGCCCTCTTTTGTCCTTATATGCAGCACATAAATACCGGGCGGATAATCCTTTACATCCAGCAGCACATTCATGCCCGCTGTTTTTTCTTCTTTTAACAGCCGGCCATGGTCATCGTAAAGGCGCAAGAATACCTGACCCGGATCAACCGGAAAAGTAATGGTCAGTACATCGCCCGCCGGATTGGGCGAAAGGATCGGCGACAACGCCTGTACCGGCTCGCCAACGCCTGTTGTAAAGGGATAATCGCACGTTTCCAACGACAAGCGGATAAACGTTGCGTCATCGGAATAACACCGGAAAAAGCCGTCTATCTCCGGTATGGTAATGACGGGAAATGCGCCCTGGAACATCCGGCTACCGATCCTTTCCG
>JAKLJF010000620.1 GCA_023151335.1 Thermoanaerobaculia bacterium
GAGGATATTAAAGAGGGCCTGAGAAAATACATTTCTGCCATGTTCGACTATGGCGTAGGGCCAAAGGACATCCACTTTGTGGTCAGTTCGGGCGCAGCCAAAGAGCCCTCTACCGGAAAGATCATTGCTGCCCTGAAAGCCATGAAATACTACGTGAATGTGGTCACACCACTGCAGGAAGCCAAACTGGCTTACCTGGCCGCAATGCCCCGCGAATTTCAGAACGAAGGCTTTGTAGTGGATATCGGTTCCGGAAATACCAAAATAGCCTGGATGAGCGGTGGCTCGCCTACCGGCATCGAATTGCCCGGCGCTAAATATTACCAGGAAGACCTGACAGATGCCGGTGTGTACAAGGAAGTATTGGCTAAAGCAAAACTCATACCCTCCAACCTGCGCGGAAAATGTTTTATCATTGGCGGCGTGCCATTCAGCCTGGCCAAACAGGCACGCAACGGCCTTGAACGCTATACCATGCTAAAATCTCCGGGCGATTACACCGGAAAAGATGTGAAAGAAAAATCAGGCCTGAATATCTACAAAGCCATCGCCGATGCAACCGGTTGTCAGCAATTCATTTTTGACTGGGACGCGAATTTTACGATTGGATTTTTGCTGGGGCTGTGAGCGTATGACCTGGCAATGTTGAGGCCTTCAACTATCTGAAAATTACCAGGCCACGCGGAAACACTTTGAATTCCGCGTGGCCTGGTGTTTTTTCCAAAACAATCAATGCAACAACGGCCTATTGAATCACCAGACGCGTAGTCCACTTTTCTGTGGATGTTTCCACATCTACAAAGTAAACGCCAGGTGTCCAATTGGCAGTTTCCATGCTCATTACCGCGTTGCTGTCTTTAAATACAAGGGTTTGAACCAGGCGACCCTGGGTGTCCAATACCCGAACCATGCCGGTTTCGCCGGGGATGAGTTGAATATTGAGGTCGAGGCGGACCCTGTCGCTGGCCGGGTTGGGCGTCAGCTGGATTTTGGTTGCAGAAAGGTTGCCGCCGCGACTGTCGCCCGGCGCAGTAAAGGCGGTGCAATTAGCCGCCAGGCAGTTGGCATTCGTTACGGCCGACCGGATTTTATCGCCGGGTTGCGGGCCAAAACCGAGGTTAAAATCGATGCCGTTTTGAAGATGGCAATAACTCATGATCGTGCCTTTTGGAGGAATCGCCGGCCGTGCGCATGAACCTTCCACTGCACTGCAACCGTCAATAGCCGTGTTATTGCCGTTCCATACGCAGGCGTGGGTATGCCGGCTGCTCAGCAAATGCCCCAGTTCATGGGTACTTACCATAATAGTCCAGGAGTAAGTTGGCACATTGCTGTAGCTACTTTGTAAGCCCGCAAAACACATGCTGTTCCTGCGGTTGGAGTTGCACAACCCGGCAAAGCCCGCTGCAATACCACCTGCGCTGGATTTCAGGTTGCACAGAATTGCCAGATCGCCGGTAAAAGACGATGCCCGGCCATTTTGGAAATTATTCAGGATTACGGAAGAGCTATTCCCTTTATACTTATTACTGCCGCCGGCGTCCCACACATAGATAGTATTAATACCGAACTCTATGCTTTCGTTCGTGTACAAGGCGAACACCTGGTTAAAGACGCCGGTGATCCATGAAGTTGCATTGGCAATACTGCCCTTGTTGGAAGTGATGTCGCGGTCTACCTCGATCCAGAGGCTAACACAATCACCCGTGGCACGATCGGTAACGGGCTGTTCGTCATTAAGGGTTTCCATGTCCGCGGTATCATCCATGCCGCAGAATATTCCCGCCGGCAATTTGAGGTTTTGATCCACATAGAGCAGGTGTTTGTTTTGCGGGTTATTGCCCTCCATTTTGCCCAAAACCAGGTTGCCGAAGGACTCGTCGCTGACAAAACCCATGATCTCGTTTTCCGAAATGGAAATAGCGGCCAAAGAGGTGTTGTCGCCCTTGATAATACCGCGATAATATACGCCTGGCGTAAACTCGACCGGAGCACTGGAGGCATCTGTCAGCACCTGAAAACCCGGGGCAAACATATTTACCTTCACCAGGTCGAGCGTCAGATCTCCATATTCGGCGCTGGGAAGGGAGAATTCGATGGTTTGGGGCGCGCTGGCTAAAACGGATTGAAGTGTTGCAGGCTGAATGGTAAGCAACGTGCCCTTTTCGAGGGCTTTGTCTTGGACAAAGCCCGTGGGAAGCGCTTCTTTTTGGGCAAATATATTTACTTTTTGAAACGGGCTTTTGGCGTCGTGATGCGCAGCCACCATTTGGGATACGACACCCTGGCCGGATTGGGCAAACAGGCTGAGCGCCAGGATTAAAAAGGTTAGAAGCAGTGTAGCTTTTTTCATAACACAGAAAGTTTGACTTGGATGAATAAAAAATTTTACAATGGGGCAAATGTATAAAACTTATTATCTGTCAAACTTTCAGCCTCCTTTTTTTTTGTGGTATTACGCCGGCGGGTCAACCATTTATTTGGACAATCGCTTTATACCTCAATTTGAACCTGGTTTCTCGTCAGATCTTCCAATGTTTCCCGGCGCCGGATCAGGTGCGCGCCGCCTTGATAAAGCAACACTTCCGCGGGGCGCGGGCGTGAATTGTAGTTGGAGGCCATCATCCATCCGTAAGCGCCGGCGTTGTAAAAACAGAGAATATCGCCTTCCACTACCTCGGCTATCCGGCGGTCGCTGCCAAAGGTATCCGTTTCGCAAATGTTGCCTACCACCGTGTAAATACGCGGCTTGAACGAAGGCTCCGTAACGTTCACAATCTTATGGTACGACCCGTAAAACATCGGACGGATCAGGTGGTTCAGCCCCGTGTCGAGACCGACAAAAACCGTGGAAGTAGTTTGTTTGACCAGCGTACACCGGGCAAAAAGATAGCCGGCTTCACTGACCAAAAACTTGCCCGGTTCGAACATCAGGGTCAGTTCCCGGCCGTATTCCGAACAAAACTCGGCAAAACGCTGGCTGAGTTTTTCCCCCAGTTCTTCCACATCGGTCTCGATATCTTCCGGTTTGTAGGGCACCTTGAAACCGCTGCCAAGGTCGATGTATTCCAGATCGGGAAATTTGCGGGCCGCTTCGAACAGAATGTCGGCGCCGCGAAGAAATACGTCTACGTCCAGGATATCCGATCCGGTGTGCATATGCAGCCCCACAATACGCAGTCCCTGGCTTTCCACCACACGCAGTACATGTGGCAACTGGTGGATGCTGATGCCGAATTTGGAGTCGATATGCCCCACGCTGATATTTTGATGGCCACCGGCCATCAGGTGCGGGTTGATGCGGATACATACCGGCACGTCTTTATGATGCAGGCCCCAGTTTTCCAGCATGGGTATGGCGTCGATGTTTATTTTTACCCCTAAACCCACCGCCGCCTCAAACTCGTCGGCGCCGGCGAAATTGGGCGTGTACAGGATATCTTCCGGTTTGAACCCCGCCATCAGGCCCAATTGCACTTCCTGAATGGACACACAATCCAACCCGGCGCCCCATTTATGAAACAACCGCATTACCGTCAGATTGGTCAGGGCCTTGCAGGCATAATGTATCCTAACTTTTGGATATGAAAAAGCGCCGGTGATACGTCTGTACTGCCTTTCCATGATCGAGGCATCATATACATATATAGGTGTACCGTATTCCTTGCATAAAGCGAGGGGATCGATACCGCCGGCAAGTTGATATTTTCCGTTAATCAGTTCCACGAAAACAAGTTTGAAGTTTGAAGTTTAAGGGGGGTAAAATCGGCCCG
>JAKLJF010000621.1 GCA_023151335.1 Thermoanaerobaculia bacterium
CTTATTCCGGGCCGATACGCTGAATTTTATTCGCAAGATCACGCTGCGACGTGGCTGGAATTTTGCAAAAGTGCTGGCATCCTACCACCTGACCCGCCTGCTTCGGCGCCCCGTCCAATGGGGCGTGCCCGTCACCCTGAGTATCGAGCCGACCACCGCCTGCAACCTGCGCTGCCCCGAATGCCCTTCCGGCCTGCGTTCGTTCACGCGGGCCACGGGCAACCTGAAGACCGATTTTTTCCGGCGGCTCACCGACGACCTGCACCGCGACCTGCTGTACCTCTATTTTTATTTTCAGGGCGAACCCTATCTGCATCCCCAATTTCTCGACATGGTTCACTACGCACACAGGCGGCGACTGTACACCGTGACCAGCACAAACGGGCATTTCCTCGATGATGAAAATGCCCGCCGGACCGTGGAGTCGGGGCTTGACCGGCTGATCATTTCCGTGGACGGAACCACCCAGGACACGTATGAACAATACCGCAGGGGTGGCAATCTCGACCAGGTGCTCGACGGGGCCCGGCGGCTGGTGGCCTGGAAACGCCGCCTGGGCGCAAGCCATCCGCACATCATATTCCAGTTTCTCGTGGTGCGCCCCAACGAACACCAAATTCCCGATATTTTTCAACTCGCCCGGTCCATCGGCGTCGACGAGGTGCAGCTGAAAACCGCGCAGGTGTACGATTACCGCCGCGGGCACCCGCTCATTCCCATGCAGGAGCGCTATGCCCGCTATAAGGCCGGGCCGGATGGCGTATGGACGCCCAAACATGCCCTGCACAATCATTGCTGGAAACTCTGGCATTCCTGCGTTGTCACCTGGGACGGGCTGGTCGTGCCCTGTTGTTTCGACAAAGACGCCACGCATCGGCTCGGCGACTTAAAAACGCGGCGTTTCCGCGAGCTCTGGCAGGGTGAAGCCTACCGGGCGTTCCGGCAAAAAATACTGCAAGGCCGGCAGGAAATAGACATTTGTACCAATTGCACAGAAGGATGCAGGGTTTATCTTTAAAAGGTAAAAATGCGATGGGAAAATAAAAAGGATGCGATTTTTCCTGGAGTAATGTGAGCGGAAAAAAAGATTTTTGCTCTGCAGAACCGGGGGGCTGTCCTATCAATAAACAGGAAAGAAGAATCAACCATGTTATCCAAACTTAGCGCCTGGCTTTTAAAACTCTGGGGCTGGAAGATCACCGGCCAATACCCATACGACGTGCCCAAACTGGTGCTGGCCGTGGCGCCGCATACCTCCAACTGGGATTTTCCGGTGGGTGTGCTGGTCAACAGCGCCGAAAAGATCTACGCCAATTATGTGGGCAAACACACCCTTTTCCGCTGGCCCTTCGGCGCTTTCTTCCGCTGGCTGGGCGGTATTCCGGTAGACCGCACCAAAAAGGGCGGCAACTTCGTGGCGGCCATCGTCGAAGCGTTCAAGCACCATGAACGTATGCACCTGGTCATTTCCCCGGAAGGCACGCGTAAAAAGGTACCCAAACTGAAAACCGGCTTTTACCATATTGCCCGGCTGGCCGGTGTGCCCATCGCCCTGTGTACTTTCAACTGGTCAACCAAAGAGATTTTTTTCGATCCCCAATTGTTCCACCCTACCAGTGACGAGGAAAAAGACATCGAGTTCATCTGGAATTATTTTAAGGACATTCCGGGCAAAAATCCGGAGCAGGGGATTGGATAGGCAGTGAGGCCTACTGCCCCCGCACTTCTATGTAAAAATTCTCATCCACCTGCATATCCTCCTTTTTCCGCAACTGGCAGGGGCTGCTTTTCCAATCGGTGGTGGGATATATGAACTCGTATTCGCCCCGGCGCAGGGTTACTTTCACCGGCATGTCGAAGCCTGCTGAGCAGTTGGTCCACCGGTATTCAACCTTGCCTTTGGAGCGCCGGTATTCCAGGATGGGTATCGAGGTGTTTCGCAGATACTGATCGAATACTGTTTGAAGGTTTTTGCCCGAATGTTTGATGATGTAGGCCTCTACTTCGGCGCCATCCACGGTTTGGTGATAGAAATCGCGGTTCAGTCCGCGCAGGATGGAGCGCCATTTTTCGTCGTCGTCCACAATCTGGCGGATGGTGTGCAGCATGTTGCCGCCTTTATAATACATATCGGACGAGCCTTCCGAATTGACGTGGTACACACCCACGACCGGGCTTTTGTTTTCGATCAGTTTCCGGCACCCGCGGATGTATGCCGCGCCGGCTTCCTTGCCGAACATAAACTCCGTGTACAGCCCTTCGCTGTAATTGGTAAAGCTCTCATGTATCCACATATCCGCGATGTCGCGGTACGTGATATTGTTGGCAAACCACTCGTGGCCCGATTCGTGTATGATAATGAAATCCCATTTTTTGCCCCAGCCGGTGCCGGAAAGATCGACGCCCAGGTATCCGTTGCGGTATCCGTTGCCGTAGGTGACCGAGCTTTGGTGTTCCATGCCGAGGTAGGGCACTTCCACCAGTTTGTAACCGTCTTCGTAAAACGGATAAGGGCCGAACCAGTGTTCGAATGCACGGAGCATTGGCTTGACCTGCTGGAACTGGGTTTTGGCTTTTTCCAGATTTTCGGGCAACACGTAATAGTCCAGCGTCAACAGGCCTTTTTCGCCCTGGAAAGTATCGGCAAAGTGGGTATAATTTCCGATATTGATGTTCACACCGTAATTGTTGATCGGGTTCGACACGAACCATTCATAGGTGCGTGTGCTGTCGGCATTTTCAGTGACCCGGCGCAGGCGACCGTTGGAAACGTCCATCAGTCCGTTGGGCACGGTGATGGCGATGGCCTGGGAGTCGGGTTCGTCGTAAGCGTGATCCTTACAGGGCCACCACACGCTGGCGCCGAGGCCCTGACAGGAGGTAGCGACAAAGGGCCGTCCGGCGGCATCCTTCGACCAGCTGACCCCCCCGTCCCAGGGCGCGCGTTTGGCCGCGCGGGGTTTGCCGGAATACCAGACGCTTAGCGCCTCACGGGCGCCCGTCCGTTGTTCCTTTTGCAATGGAATAAAATAGGCGTTTGTGCCGGCCTGTTGCAACGTCAGGGCCTGCCCGTCCTGTTTCACGCTGTCGATGCGGAGCGGCGGTTGCAGGTCGATTTGCAACACTTGTTTGGGCTCCAACACGGTGTAATGCACCTCATTAAGCCCCGAAATATTCCTACTGGCAGGGTCGACGCGCACATTCAGGTTATAAAACGTCAAATCCCACCAGGCGCGTTCGGGTGTGATACTGCCTCGCAAGGTATCGTCGCGGGTAAAAATTGCGCCGGGGGCTTGCGCCTGCATAAAAACCGGTGAAATGACCATCAGGAGCGCAGCCACCAACGCACCATCATTAATCTGGCGAGTCTTGCCCGCCCACCAGCCGGCATATAAACCTTCATAAACCATATAAACCTTCATAAACCATATAAACCTTCATAAACCTTTCTAAACCCTCTAAACCCTCCCCCTCAATGTTTCTCCGAAACGAACAGCATGGTATCCACTACCGGCTGGCCGTCGAGGGAAATGGTCACCGGCAGGTTTCCGAACACGTCGTGCGGGTAGTGCAGGCTGTCGTATCCGAAGGCGATCAGCCAGTGATTGCCTTCGGGCACGCCCGTTATGCAACCGCGGGCGTCCTTTCCGGTTTTGAACACCCGGTCAAAATATTCCGGTTTTTGCAGGTAACCCGGAAAAGAGTCCGCGTTGAACTTGACGTACACCGTGGCATCGGGGATGGGGGAAAAGTGG
>JAKLJF010000622.1 GCA_023151335.1 Thermoanaerobaculia bacterium
TAGGTGAACCGCCGGTGGTCGAGGTGCCGGTCGACGCTTTCCCGGATGTGTTTTTGCAGGTTCGTGCCCGCCTTGGGATTGACAATAAAAACGATCCGTTTAGGTGCGAATAGTTCCTCCAGCAATTCGTTTTTTATGACGGGATGCGCTTGCTCCATTAAATTAAGGCTTTGCGCGATTGTACATATTCGCGCCATTTATTGATCACCGTTTGCATGTCCTGCGGCAGATCGGATTCGAAGTACACTTTTTCGCCGCTGCGCGGATGGGTAAAACCCAGCACTTTGGCGTGCAACGCCTGCCGGGGCAGGATGGTAAACAGGGTTTCCACGAATTGTTTGTATTTGGAATACAGAGTGCCTTTCAATATCTGGTTGCCGCCGTAGCGCGGGTCGCCGAACAGCGTATGCCCGATCGATTTCATGTGCACGCGGATCTGGTGGGTACGGCCGGTTTCCAGCTGACATTCGATGAGTGTGACATAATAAAACCGTTCCAGCACACGCCAGTGCGTGACCGCGTACTTGCCGTCTTCGCCTTCCGAAAACACCATGAACAGTTTCCTGTCGTTCGGATTGCGGCCGATATTGCCTATCACGGTGCCGGAATCGCTTTCCATATCGCCCCAAACCAGGGCCCAGTAGCGGCGTTCGATGGTGTGGTAAAAAAACTGGTTGGCCAGGTGCACCATCGAGTACTCGTTTTTAGCGATCACCATCAGCCCCGTGGTATCCTTGTCGATGCGGTGTACAATGCCGGCGCGGTCAGGTTCGTTGCCCACTTTTACCGGCAATTGTTCTACCCTTTCGCGCAGGTGCCAGGCCACGGCGTTTACCACGGTACCCTGCGGGATACCCACGCCGGGATGCACGGCCATTTTATAGGGTTTGTTGATGATCAGCACGTCGTCGTCTTCATAAACGATGTCGAGCGGAATATTCTGGGGCGCTATGTTAAACGATTCTTCCAGGGCCTTGGGCAGGATGATGCTGATATGGTTGCCCGGTTTGACCTTGTAATTGGGCTTCACTTCCAGGTCGTCTACCTTCACCGAGCCAGCCCGGATAGCATTTTGCACCCGGCTGCGCGAGCGGTTGGCCAGCCGGTCCATCAGGAATTTGTCGAGCCGGATCTGGGTTTGTTTCGGATCGGCCACAATCTCGTGCCGTTCGTACCATTCATCGTTGGCGCTTTGCTCCTCACCGCTGTCCTCCGCCAACACCGGCTCTTCCTCCTCGGGCGCCATGGACTGATCGGCATCCACATTGTTTGCCGGCTCCGGAATTTCTGCTTGTTTGGTATGTTGTCTTTCCTGGTTCATTCTGGTAAAGCCTGGTTTGATGAAGAAATGATCTGCAAAAGTAGGGCGAATAAACGGTCTGCGGTTTGTTTTTCCCTGTTTAATGTATCCGGGGGCAAAATTGTTCGGTCAAACCGGCCCGACATTTTACCTTTTGCCTGCCCCATCCGGTAATATGTAGGTACCTTTGCCCGTTAATTTTTTTTCAATCAAGTAAAAAAATATGGAAAAACGTACATTTCTTAAAACCGGATTCTTCCTCTCGATTGCAGCCGTGGCCGCCCCCATGATTAACGCTTGTAAAGGTAGCGAAAAATCGGGTAAAAATTCCACTGCCGCGCCCGTTATCCCACCGCCCAAACTCCGCCGCACCACTCCTTTCTCCCTTCCGGCGCTACCCTACCCCGCCGGCGCCCTGGAGCCCCATATCGACAAACTGACCATGGAAATCCACCACGGCAAACACCACCAGGCTTATGTAAATAACCTGAACGAAGCCGTCAAGGATACGGTATACAATGAGTATGAACTGGAGGATATCATTTCCCGGATCACGACGTCGGACGCTGATAAAAAGATCCGCAACAACGCCGGCGGACACTGGAACCACACGTTCTTCTGGCAGATCATGGCGCCCAACGCCGGCGGCATGCCCGAAGGACAACTGGCCACTGCCCTGAACACCGCTTTCGGCTCATTCGATCAGTTCAAAACCCAGTTCTCCGACGCCGCTAAAAGCGTGTTCGGCTCCGGATGGGCCTGGTTGTGCGTGGGCAAGGACAAAAGCCTGTTCATCAGCACCACACCCAACCAGGATAACCCCCTGATGCTCCAGATCGTAGCCAAAACCGGTACGCCCATTCTCGGCATCGATGTGTGGGAACACGCCTACTACCTGAAACACCAGAACAAACGCCCGGATTATATCAACGCATTTTTCAATGTCGTCAACTGGAAAGAAGTGGCGCTGCGGTTCGATAAGGCGATGTTTTAGTTGATTTGTTGATTTGTTGATTTGTTGATTGGAGGAGACAAGGGACTGTTTAATAATTTGTGATAAATTTACAGCAGTATACCATGTAAGACATTTACGCGGTTTTGCCCGTACCGCGCCCTCTCTTCTTTCCTCCCCCGGTTTGTCAGTCCGCGGGGAAGTGTCTGCTCTACGGGGTGTTTGTACTCCGAATTCCTCCCCGTAGAGCGGACAGTTCCTTGCTGGATGACAAACGGGGGGTGAAGGAAGGGCGCGGCACGGGCAAAACGGCGTAAAAGTCTTTGAAGAAATGACTGCAATACCATTGGCAGAATTCTCAGGCACAGCAAGACAACTGAGACTACAGTTACAACCCGCATTATGTATTTCTAAATCAATTTGCATCCATCCCGATATTTCTAAACCCTCTAAACCCTCTAAACCCTCTAAACCCTCTAAACCCTCTAAACCCTCATAAACCCTCATAAACCCTCATAAACCAACACATTACCATGACCAATTTCCGAATCGCTATGCTGCGTCCCATCGCCCTTTTGCTCGTTCTCTCGCTGGCTTTTTGCAAAACCGCGCAAAAAACGCCCGCCACCACATCCTCCCAACCCACCACCACTACGGAAATGCCGAAACCTTCCGCCACTCCCGCCGGCGATTACGCCGCCGAGTGGGCTGCTATCGACAGCCTCGAACGCGCCGGATTGTTCAAAAGCGCCCTGGAAAAAACCGAGGCCTTGTATACCCGCGCTAAAGCCGAGCGCAACAACCCGCAGCTGATCAAAACCCTGCTTTTCCGGGGGAAATACACCACATTTCTGGAAGAGGACGGTTTTGTCAAAGCCGTGCAAACCTTTGAAAATGAAGAAAAAACGGCGGCTGACCCGGCAAAAGCCGTGCTGCAAAGCCTGCTGGGACAGCTTTATGCCACCTACCTGCAAAACCAGGGCTGGCGTGTCCGGGAAAGAACGCCCGTGCCTGACGGCGAGGGCGGCGACATCCTGACCTGGTCGGCCGAACAACTGGAACGCCGGGCACTGGAATACTACCGCCTGTCGGTAGAGCGCCGCGAAGCCCTGATCCAGACCCCCGTGGAATCGTTCCGACCGCTGCTCAGCCCCGCACAAAACGATTCGGTGGCGGGCAAAGCCCTGCGCCCCACCCTGTTCGACCTGCTGGCCCACCGCGCCCTGGAGCATTTCGGCAACGAGCGCAGCTACCTCACCGAACCGGCCTACAAATTCTACCTCGATCAGCCCGAAGCCTTCGATCCGGCTGTCAATTTTGTCAAATTCCGCTTCGAAAGCCGCGATTCCAGTTCCGGCAAGTGGATGGCCATTCAGTTGTTCCAGCAAATGCTTCAGGCGCACCTGAACCCGGCGAACCGGTCTAACGAAGCCGCGCTGATCGCCGCCGACTTGCTGCGCCTGCAATTTGCGCAAAACAACGCCGTACACGAAGACA
>JAKLJF010000623.1 GCA_023151335.1 Thermoanaerobaculia bacterium
GAACGACCTGGAAATTTACCGCACCGAATTGCAACTCACCCGCAATGAATACGCCAATAAAATCGCAAAAGCCCGCGGCGACATTTTCAGCACCCTTTCTGAAAAATACGACGCGCAGGCCACCGTCAGCAAACTCCGGATCGAACGGGAAAATTACAGCCGGCGTCAGGGTTTTTACTACGTGGTAGCCCCTCAGGACGGCTATATTGTGAAAGCCATAAAACCGGGTATCGGCGAAATAATAAAAGAAGGCGATCCCGTGGTGAGCATTCTGCCGGCAAATGTCGAACTGGCCGTGGAAATGTTTGTCCGGCCCATGGATTTGCCGCTGATCAGCGTTGGCCGGGAAGTACGTTTTATTTTCGACGGTTGGCCGGCCTTCTTTTTCAGCGGCTGGCCGGGCGTTTCGCTCGGCACCTTTGCAGGTAAAGTGGTGGCCATCGACCGGAACATCAGTGCCAATGGCAAATTCCGCATCCTCGTGGCGCAGGCGCCCGCTGAAATGCCCTGGCCTTCCGCCCTCCAGGTGGGCGGCGGCGCAAAAGGTATTGCATTGCTCGACAACGTTCCGCTCTGGTACGAATTATGGCGTGTGCTGAACGGCTTCCCGCCTGATCTGTATGAGGAAAGTACCAGCGATACCGGCAAGAAGGAAGACGAGATCGTACCAAAAGCGCCGGTAAAAAAAACCAAATAAACGACATGCGCGCATATCTGATTTTTTTCACCCTGCAGTTACCGGCAGCCATCGCCTGCACTCAGCAAAATGCACCGATGGAATGGGCAGATTTCCGCGCCCGTGTATTGGCGTTTCATCCCTTGTCGCGGCAGGCCGATCTGTATCCCGATGAAGCAAGAGCCGGGCTGCTGCGGGCGAAAGGCGGTTTTGACCCTAAAGTATATGCCGATCTGAGCGGGAAAAATTTCAAGGACAAAACTTATTACCAATACGGCGAAGCCGGTGTCAAATGGCCACTCTGGCTTGGACTTGAACTGAAAGGGAACTTCAATCAGGCGTCCGGAACATTTTTAAATCCGGAGTCCAGCCTGCCACAGGCAGGCCAGGCGGCGGCAGGCATCTCCTGGACGCTCGGACAGGGATTGTTGATGGATGAACGCCGGTACCAGCTCCGGCAAGGCCGTATTGGCCTGGAACAGGGCGATGCCGAACGGAGTCTCTTCCTGAACGACCTGCTGCTGGAAGCGGCTAAAACTTATTGGAACTGGGTAGTGACCGGCAATGTGCTGGAAGTATATGAAGAAGCGCTGCGGCAGGCGCAAATACGGCACGAAGCGCTGCTGGAAAGTTTCCGGCAGGGCGACAAACCGGCTATCGATACCCTGGAAACATTCATCCAGGTGCAAAACCGCCGGCTCGATACCAACTTTGCCCAAATCGACCGGCAAAACGCCGCGCTTGCGCTGAATAATTTTCTCTGGTCGGACAATGGCCTCCCGCTCAGTCCGGCTCAAATCCCCCCTACCCCATCCCTGCCGGTTGCAGGAGCATCCTACACCGATCTTCCGGATACCGAGACGCTGTTGCAGGCAGCCCGTGCGAGGCATCCCGAGATCCGGTTATACCAGGTAAAACAAGCCATGCTCGACCTGGAACTGCAATGGAAAAGGGAAAAGCGAAAGCCCGTGCTCGACCTGAATTACCATTTTCTGGGCAACGGCTGGCAGTTCTTCCCAACGGCGGGCGACGAGGGTTTTGGCGTACTGGCCAATAATGTCAAATGGGGCGTGCAATTCAGTTATCCGTTGCCCAACCGGAAAGCCCGCGGCGATTGGCAAATAACGCAAATCAAAATTGCACAAACCGACCTTCAGTTCCAACAGAAAAAGATGGAGATTGAAAATAAGGTGCGGCAATACCGGAACGAACTGGCCAACCTCTCGGCCCAGATCGAATTATTCCGGGCCGTAACGGAGAACTACCGGATATTGCTGGATGCGGAAAATGAAAAATTCCGCTTTGGGGAGAGCTCGGTATTCCTGATCAACACCCGCGAACAACGCTGGTTGGACGCCCGCGTGAAATACCTGAAACTGCTGAGCGAATTTCAAAAAACTGCGGCTGGGCTGCAATGGGCTGCCGGCAGTTTGCAGTAGGGACACCTATGTTGCCAACTGCCTACTCCACTACCGGCACTTTAGGTAAAGAGGGGTAAATAACAAATACCGTTCTGCGATTGCGCTGCCGGCCTTCGGCAGTTTCGTTGGAAGTAAGCGGGTAGAACTCTCCTTTGGCTACCGGCGTCAGTTGGTTGGCATTGATATTAAAATCGCGGATCAGCAAACGCACCAGACTGGTGGCGCGGGCGATGCTCCAATCCCAGGTGTCGCTCAGGTTTTTTCAACACGGCCTGATCATCGTTTTCAACCTGCGCGCCGGAGGAAGCGGGATAATCTCTGAGCACCGCCGCCTTCAGGTCATTCAGGATTTTTTGCCGGCCTTTTTGCGATGAAGACACCGCCTGCAAGGTATTCTCCTGTTGAGCGATGAGCGCATTTTTCGATGTTACTTCCTTTTGCAGATCCAGCTTTTCGGCCAGCAACTTGCTCGACGATTCACCCATTTGCTGGGTTTTGGCTGAAAGTTCAGTCTGCAAGTCTTTCATTTCGGCTTCCTGGTTTCCAATGAGCCGGTTGAGCTCGCCGATTTGTTTGGTCAGGTTCGCCGTTTCTTTCCGGCGTTCCAGCTGTTCCTGTACCAGTACTTTTTCCCGCGCTTCACACTGTTCACGCATGGAAAGCTCGGCGCGGTATACCTTGCTGGAAACACAGGCGCTGAAAAATACGCTTGCCGTCAGGGCAATTGGGAGAAGTCGGAGTTGCTGCATGGCTTTTTTGTTTCAATGATGATTAATACGTGATGTCTTATGCTTTTATCAACGCGGCATACAACCGGCATAGTGTACTTCGGCGGTACACGACGGCAAATATTTGAACATAATGGAAAGTAAACGACGGATTTCGCCAGGATTTGAATTTCGTTTTGTCTTTTGCGAATTTTGCCCGGTAAAATGGCCCGGACCCATGCTGCGACACCTGATACTGCCGGCTTTTATTTGCCTGTTTTCCTGCTCTTTACACGAAAAAGACGTTGCCGGCGAATGGCGCGCGGTTGCTTTTTTTGAAAACGGCCGGTCTTTGGCGACTAATCTCGATTCTGTTTCCCTTCGGCTTTCCCCCGAAGGAGGTTATGAATTTCGCAGCCAGGGCTTCTACCGGGAATCCGGCTCTTACCGGGTTTCCGTGCGGTATTTGTTTATGACCGACACGACCCAAACGCCGGTTAAAGAGCATATTGTCAAAGTGCTCTATTTATCGTCCGACACGCTGAAAATCCGGATGAGTTACGACAACAAGGAGCAGGTGCTCTTTTTGGCCCGCAGGCAAATGAGTGATGAGTGATGAGCGATTAGCGATGAGCGATTAGCGATGAGCGATTAGCGATTAGCGATGAGTGATGAGCGATGAAGTGAGGTGACTCGCACTCATCACTCATCACTCATCGCTCATCACTCATAACTCCACCATCTTATCCAGCACCAACCGCCCTTTGCTATCCGGGGTTACGGTGCCGGCGGCAGCCAATGGATCGTGCTCGAACAGCAGGATGTGTTTGTGCCGGACGGCATCCTGGAGTATTTGCGCTTTTTCCTTCAGCGACAGCAAGGGCCGAACATCGTAAGCCATGACATACGGCATTCCGATATGCCAGTGGGAAGGA
>JAKLJF010000624.1 GCA_023151335.1 Thermoanaerobaculia bacterium
CTTCCTGACCTTCAAATGGAAACCCGATCCGGCCAAACCCCAAACCCCGCTCCAGCGCTACGGCAATGCCAAAACATACACCGTTGCCGATTTTGAAGAGTTCTGTGCCCGCGCCAGCCGCGACCGCATGCGCGGTATGGGCAACCCGGTAAAAGAAACCGTGGACAAACTGTACAAAAACTGGTCGGATGAAGTGGCCCTGCAATTCGAGGAAAGCCAACTCGACAAAAAATATCCCGAATTCCGCGCCCTGATGCGCGAGTATGAGGAAGGCATGCTCCTGTTCGACGCCGCCAAGCAGGAAGTATGGGACCGCGCCAATGCCGACTCGGTGGGCCTGGAAAAATACTTCAACCAAAGTCTCGTGGGTAAATACAAATGGGATGAGCGCGCCCGCGTCAGCATTTATACCCTGAAATCAGACGATCCGGGACTGCTGCTCAAAGTGCGCGAATACGCGGCTAAAAAGCCCGCTGAAGACGTGCTGAAGAAATTCAACAAAAAAGAAAACGTCCTTACCGTACTGGAAAAAACCTACGAAAAAGGAAAAAACAAAGACCTGAACGACGTGTGGAAAGCCGGCAGCCTCACCAACGCCAAAACCGATGCCGGTACCAAAACGGCCAACTTTATGAAGGTGGAAGAGATCATGGCACCCAGCCCGAAAGCGCTTGGCGAAGCCCGGGGCTACGCCGTGGCGGATTATCAGGATTATCTGGAAAAACAATGGGTGGAAAAACTGAAAACGGAATATCCGGTGCAGATCGACGAAACCGTGTTCAAAACCCTGATCAAAAAACAGTAACGACAATACTGTTCACCGCCATTATGATCAAAGAACTGTTTAAGCTGGCCAGCCTCTCATTCCTGTTTATGGCTGGCGCCGTCTCCCTTTGGGCGCAACCCGACCCGGTGTTGTTCACCATCAAAAACAACCCCGTTTACCTGTCCGAATTCCGGCAGATCTACGCCAAAACAAACCAGGAAAAAGCCGATTTTTCGGAAGCCTCGTTGCGCGAATACCTCGATTTGTACATCAAATTCAAACTGAAGGTGCAACGGGGCCGCGAGTTGCAGCTGGATACCACCCCGGCTTTCAAAACTGAATTTGAAGGCTACCGGCGGCAACTGGCAGCATCCTACCTGGTGGATAAGGAGGTGAGCGGCAAACTTGTGCGGGAAGCCTACGAACGGATGCAGCAGGATGCGGACATCAGCCATATCTTCATCGCCTGCGACAAAAATGCCAAACCCGCCGATACGCTGCGCGCCTGGAACCGGGCCATGAACCTGTACAAAATGCTCCAAAGCGGCACGCCCTTTGAACAGCTCGCCCGCGACAGTTCGGAGGACAAATCGGCTAAGGAGAACAACGGCAGGCTTGGTTTTGTGACTGCTATGTTGCCCGACGGTTATTACCACATGGAAACGGCCATTTACTCGGCGAAACCCGGCGAAACGCTGCCGCCCGTGCGTTCCAATTCGGGTTACCATGTGCTGAGGGTGCATCAATTCCGTCCGGCTCGCGGCGAAGTGGAAATCGCCCATATTTTATTGAGGAAAGGCAAAACCGGGGAAGAAAACACCCGGAAACGCCTGCTCGCCGACAGCGTTTATACGGCCCTGAAAAGCGGCTCCGACTGGGACTTGCTTTGCAGCGGGGTTTCGGAAGACAAAATGAGCGCCGCCAAGGGCGGAAACATCGGCTTTTTCGGTATAAACCGATACCAGTTCGCCTTTGAGGAGGCCGCTTTCGCCCTGCAAAACGACGGCGATATTTCAACGCCCGTTGAAACATCCATCGGCTGGCACATTCTGAAACGGATTGGCAGAAAGGGTGTCGAAAACTTTGAAAAAGTACAACGCCCGCTGGAAGAAAAGATCAAACGCGACAGTCGCATCGAAGTGGCGAAACAAAGTATGATCGCCCGTATCCGCACCGAGGGCAATTTTCAGGAATATCCGGAAACGCTGGCCAAATGGACCGCCGGCCAGGTCGATTCCATTTTCCTGACGTACCGGTGGAGCCCCGACCCGGCCAAACCCCAAAAGCCGCTCCAGCGCTACGGCGATGCCCAGACATACACCCTGGCCGATTTTGAAGCGTACTGTTTACGGGCCAGCCGCGATCGCATGCGCGGCTTCGGTCAGCCCTTGCAGGAAACCGTGGACAGGCTGTACAAGATCTGGTCGGAGGAAGCAGCCTTGCATTTTGAAGAGAGCCAACTGGAAAAAAAACATCCCGAATACAGGTCATTGGTGCGTGAATACCGCGAGGGCATGCTGATGTTCGATGCCGCCAACCTGGAAGTGCGGGACCGTGCCAGCGCCGACTCCGCGGGGCTTGAACGGTTTTTCCAACAAAACCTGGCAGACAAATACAAATGGAGCGAACGCGCCCGCGTCAGTGTTTACACCCTTAAATCGGACGACCCGGAACTGTTGCTCAAGGTTCGGGACTACGCGGCGCAAAATCCCTCCGCAGAGGTCTTGAAAAAATTCAACGCACAGGAAACAGTGCTGACCGTGTCGGAAAAAACCTTTGAAAAAGGAAAAAACAAAGACCTGAACTTCGTCTGGAAACCCGGCGGCATGACCAGTGTCAAAACCGACAACGTTACCAAAACCGCTGCCTTTACAAAGGTGGAAGAGATCATCCCCCCGGCGCCCAAAACACTCGACGAGTCCCGCGGTTACGCTTTGGCGGATTACCAGGATTATCTGGAAAAACAGTGGTTGGAGAAACTCAAGGCACAATACCCTGTTAAGATCGATGAAGTCGTCTTTAAAAGTTTGATAAAGAAACCTTAAAGGCAGACCAGCGATTCTATATCTCCAACGCTGAACTGATCTCTACTTCTCCCGTCAACACCCGCTGCGTCGGGCATTTATCGGCCACCTCCAGCAAACGCTGCCGCTGTTCTTCGTTCAGCACGCCTGCGAAGCGCAGGCGGCAGCGGATTTTTGTTTGTACCGGCCGGGCGGCGCGGTCTACTTCCATATCAAGTTCGGCGCTGACCGACTCCAGTGGCCATTCCTTGCGGTCGGCGTACATGCGCACGGTGATGAGTTTGCAGGCGGCCAGGGCGCTCAGCAGTATCTCGGATGGCGAGGGGGCCGTATCGGCGCCGCCGTTACGCTCGGGTTCGTCGGCATACAGGGTATGCCGGGCAGTTTGTATGGCGGCCCGGTAATGGTCGCGACCAATAGTGCCGGTAATCGTGTAGGCCATAGATCAGACGAGCGGTTTGTTAGGCGCCGGGGCGCTGGCATGATAATCGCGCTGGATGCGGTGGGCATAGTCATCGAGCAGTTCCAGTACGCGGGCGCGTTTGGGCGATCGTACGATCAGGCCGATGTGGTAGCTCATGTCGTTCATGCGCCAAACGATTTCCGGATCATTGAACTGCGTGGTGTCGGGCCATTCCTGGCGGGTAAGCGAGACGATGATGCCGGTGTAGTCTTTTTGCACTTTGGGCAATAAGTATGGTTGGCCTTTCGCAACGGCGTATTCCAGCCTGGCCCATTCTGACCACAGGTTGATGCCCGTGGCATATTCCACCATTTCAGCGATATGGGCGCCGCCCACGCGGGATGCGGTTTCCAGGAAATAAAACTTCCCGTCCTCGTGGCATTTGATGAACTCTGTATGGCTGGCGCTGGCCATCATGCCGAAAGCTTTCATCACGTCGGCATTCAGTCGGACGAGCGCTTTTTCATCCGCCGAACCTT
>JAKLJF010000625.1 GCA_023151335.1 Thermoanaerobaculia bacterium
ATTTCTTCTTTGTCGGCCTGGGCGACGGCAGCGTTTCATCTTTTAACGGTACGTTGTGGATGGGGCTTCTGGCCGGGCTGGCCATCGTGCTGCTGGGCAGCCTGTGGCTGAAAAACCACGATTACCTCGGCCTGGCCAAACTATTGCTGGCCATCGTTGCAATCCCCGCCGTGGGCTATGGACTGATGCTGCTTATTATGATCTTTGGCGGCGGTCGTTGGAATTGACCGGACGCGGCACTAATGATGTACCGGAGTATTCAAAAATTGTACAGTGCCGGTCCTGATATCGTACACGGCACCCAAGATGGCAACAGCAAAATATGGACAAATTAAGCCGCTACCGCTTTTTTGCCTTTTTTAACTTTTGGAGACCCGTTTGAACTTGATTTCATGGCCGGCTCTATACCCAAGGCGTGCGCCATTACATCGCTCATGTTATCCACGTATTTGAAATTCAACCCCTTGATGTACTCTGCTTCGATTTCGGCCACGTGTTTCTGGTTTTCCCGGCACAGCAGCACTTCTTTCAGGCCCGCGCGTTTGGCGGCGAGGATTTTTTCCTTGATACCGCCCACCGGCAAAACTTTGCCGCGCAGGGTGATCTCGCCGGTCATGGCCAGATAGGATTTCACCGGTTTTCGGGTGAAAGCGGAGGTAATGGCCGTGAGCATGGTGACGCCGGCAGAAGGACCGTCCTTCGGAATAGCGCCTTCCGGCACGTGGATGTGAATATCGGTTTTATCGAAAACTTCCGCGTCGAGTCCCAAATCGTCGGTGTGGGCTTTTATGTAGCTCAGTGCCGTGCTGGCGCTTTCCTTCATCACGTCGCCGAGGTTGCCGGTGAGTTGCAGGCGTCCGTTGCCTTTGTTGAGGCTTACTTCGATGAAGAGGATTTCGCCGCCCACGGAGGTCCAGGCCAGGCCAATCGCCACGCCGGGCGCTTGCTGTTGCTGGTATACTTCGGCGTCGAATTTGGTGGGGCCGAGGATGTCGTGCAGGTGACCGGGTTTAACGGCTACCTCGTAGGCTTCTCCCATTGCTACCTTTTTGGCTACGGCGCGCATCACGGAGCCGATTTCCCGGTTCAGGTTGCGCACCCCGCTTTCGGCAGTATAGTGCCGGATAATATCCATCAGCGCTTTTTCGCTGATTTTGACCTGGTTCGGCTTTAGCCCGTGTTCCTTGCGCTGTTCGGGGATGAGGTGGCGTTTGGCGATCTCGACTTTTTCTTCCAGCGAGTAGCCGGAGATTTCGATGATTTCCATGCGGTCGAGCAGGGCCGGCTGAATGGTGGACAAGGAGTTGGCCGTAGCGATGAACAACACCTTCGACAGATCGTATTCCAGTTCGAGGTAGTTATCGTAAAACGTGGTGTTTTGTTCCGGGTCGAGCACTTCGAGCAGTGCGGACGAAGGGTCGCCGCGGAAATCCTTTCCTACTTTATCGATCTCGTCGAGGATGAACACCGGGTTGCCGGCTTTTGCTTTTTTAAGCGATTGCACGATGCGGCCGGGCATGGCGCCGATATAGGTTTTGCGGTGGCCGCGGATCTCGGCTTCGTCGTGCAGGCCGCCCAGACTCATGCGCACATATTTGCGTTTGAGCGCTTTGCCGATGCTTTGCCCAAGCGAGGTTTTGCCTACGCCGGGCGGGCCTATCAGGCAAAGGATAGGGGCTTTCATATCGCCCTTCAGTTTTAGTACCGCGAGGTGCTCCAGGATACGTTCTTTCACCTTGGTGAGGCCGTAGTGATCTTTGTCGAGCACCTCTTTTACCCGCTTCAGGTCGAAGTTGTCTTTGGTAAACTCCATCCAGGGCAGGTCGAGGAGGGTCTCCAGGTAGGTAAGACCGATAGCATATTCGGCGATCTGGGGGTTGACCCGGCGCAGCTTATTGATTTCGCGCTGGAAGGTTTCCAGTACGTTTTTGGGCCATTTTTTCTTGGCGGCGCGCTCAATCAGGGCATTGATCTCATCTTCCTGGGGGTTTTGACCGAGTTCTTCCTGGATGGTTTTCAGTTGCTGGCTGAGGAAGTAGTCGCGCTGTTGTTTCTCGATGTCGTTGCGCACCTTTGCTTCGATCTGGTCTTTCAGCTCCAGCAATTGCAGTTCGGCATCCATGTGCTGAAGGATGCGGCTGGCCTTGTCTTTCAGGTGGCTGGTTTCGAGGATCATTTGTTTTTCCTCGATCTTTATATTGAGATTTGAGGCGATAAAGTTTAGCAGAAAATTTTCGTTGGTGATGTTTTTCAGCATCACCACCGCTTCGGAGGGGATTTGCGGCGATAATTCGATGATTTGCTTGGCATCGTCGCGGATGCTGCTGATGAGGGCGCGGAATTCCAGTTTGTTTTTGGGTTGTTCGTATTCGAGCGTGGTGATCTTGCCTATCATATAGGGATCCTCGCTCAGCATATCTTCCAGCAGGAAACGTTTGCGGCCCTGCAGGATGGCCGTGGTGGAGCCATCGGGCATTTTCAGCAGTTTCAACACCCGGGCAATCGTGCCGATCCGGTACAGGTCGCGTGCCGACGGGCTTTCGATCTTGACGTCTTTTTGCGACAGCACTCCGATGAAGCGGTTGTCTTCGTAGGCTTTTTGTACGGCGCGGATGCTCTTATCCCGCCCAATCGTTATCGGAGTGACAATACCCGGAAACAGCACCGTATTCTTCAGGGGCAGAATGGGCAAGGTATCCGGAAATACTTCGCCCTGTTTCGCTTCTTCGTCTTCTTCCAGCGAAAAAAGCGGCACGAAATCCGGCTCGTCGTCGGATTGGGCTGGCATTAACCAATTTTCAAACATATTCACGTGTTACAGGAGGGTTTGGTGAGTTGGAGGTTTCTGGTTAGCGGGTTAGAAGGTTTCTGGTCAGCGGGTTAGAAGGTTGCCACGAACCAGAAACCTTCTTCCAACCCACTGACCAGAAACCCTCTAACCTTCTAACCAGAAACCTTCTAACCCCAATTATAATGCAAACTTTGCCTTTTTCTTTGAATTAACAAGGATCAAAACGGGCTTTGTGTCATACTGGCAGCAAAATTCGCAATACCGTTGCTTTTGTTCACCGGTCAAATTTTTTGCCAGTGGAAATTTCAGCTGTTTTTGTCATATATTTTCTTTAATTGTCCGACAAAACGACAGATTCATCCGTCTGGTATAATTTTTCATGCTCAGGCAGCCCGACGCGCTATTTTTGCCTCAACAGTCGGAATACTCTGCTGTTTTAAAAGGTAAACTTTCATTTTTAATGCGAATTTTAAAATTATGGCCGTGGTTCATCCTGGCAATTGCCCTGACCGGATGCCACGCTTCGAAAAAAACCGCCTACACACCCGATCAGGTCGTTCCGACGGAAAAAGCGCTGCTCTGGAAGATCAGTGGCAACGGTTTAAAAAAGCCCTCTTACCTGCTCGGAACCATTCACCTTATTCCGAAGGATAAATTTCAATTTTCCGACGCCACTTACGACGCCCTGGCCGATTCCCGCCGGGTGACGTTTGAGATCGACATGAAGGAAATGACAAACATCGTCGCCCAGTTCAGCCTGTTGAGCAAAGCTTTTATGAGCGGTGGAAAAACCCTGAAAGACCTGCTCCCGCCGGATGATTATACGTTCGTCAAACAAAAACTGGATACCAAAGGTATGCCTTCCACCATGCTCGAACGCATGAAACCCCTGTTTCTCAGCACCCTGTTCACCAGCGATGAAGAATCGGGACTGGGCAAT
>JAKLJF010000626.1:0-2256 GCA_023151335.1 Thermoanaerobaculia bacterium
GGAAAAAGCCGCCAGCGGCGCTTTTACCTCCCATGCCGATAATGCCGCCTTTCGTTATTTGCCCAATATCCCGAACAACAACCCGCACAATACTTCCCGGCAGTATTGGGGCGATGCGTTCCACGGTCTGTCAAACGTATTGATCGACAGTACCTTGCTACCGCTCAACGACCCTCGTCTGTTTGTTTTTGCCGATCCGGCCAAAACAAGCGGCGCCTACCGGGGCAGACCGTTCGGACAAACCTCGGCGGTGGCTGCAAGTGAAATCTCGGAGCTGTATTCCCAGCCCTCGGGCGCGCTTGCCGTGCTGGGTGGCGCCCCGTTCCGGCCCCATGATGTGCTGCGGCCCGAAGCCCCGGGCGTATTAATGAACTACGCCGAAGTATGTTTTATCCTGGCCGAAGCCCATGAACGCGGCTGGAATGTGCCGGGTTCGGCCGCCGAATGGTACCGGGAAGGTATCCGGGTCTCGATGGAAGAATGGGGCATTACCGATGCAACCACGGTTCAGACCTACCTCGACCAGCCGGCCGTGGCTTACGAAACAGCCTCCGGCGGCTGGAGGCAAAAGATCGGCGTACAAAAATGGATCGCCCTGTTCATGCAGGGCATACAAGGCTGGACCGAATGGCGACGGCTGGATTTCGACAAACTTATTCCGCCCGTTGCCGGCGCGCTGGCAGACGTTGGCGACTCGCCCTCACCCCTCCGGCTCACCTATCCTTCGAATGAACAAACCCGGAACAGCGTGAATTACCAGGCTGCACTGGGGTTGCTCGGCGGCCCGGACAATCTGAAAACGAGGGTGTGGTGGGACGTAAAGTGACGGAAAAATGAACCGTGTCTTATTTTTTACAAAAAATACGCCCCCACAAACGCCCCCACCGTGGCCACGAAGCCCATCATAAACACGGTATAGGAAAACGTCAGCAGGCGGTATTTTTTATCCAGCACCTGGCCGAGATGATAGAGGTCGCGGGTCATGTTGCCAAACAGCAGCGAGCCGTCGCGCAGCATGGCGTCCACGGCGGCTTCGTATTCTTCGAGGCTGAGATGGACGAAGTTGCCGAAAAAAACGGGGTTGACCCGTTCATTGGGTATGGGCGCCGTCACCCGGGGGCGCGACGACAGCACGGCAAAAATGAGCGAGGTAAGCCCCGTCACCAGAAAAATAATAATGGGCAGAATGAACAGGGGGTTGCGGTTGGTCACCGTCTGGTAGGTCAGCATCGAAATGGCCACTGAGAGCAGGATGGAGTTGACGCTGATCATGATATGCGCCTTGTTGTCGGCTATGGCGCTCAGGCGGATGTGGTTGGCGTAGTTGGCGCGGAAGTAGGTTTGAATACTGGCGCGGAGGGGACGGCGGGCCAGGCGCGCAAAACGACCGGTTTCCGCGGTTTTTGGAGGCGTTGCGGTTTCCTGTTTTTGCGACGTCGCGGCCGGCAATTGCGTATGTAGTTTCAGTATATGGGCGATCAGCGCCGGCTCGTACGCCGTTTTGGCATAAGCCGTAAAAAACTGGCCGCGGCCGAGTTGCCCGCGCAGAAATTGTTGCCAGGCATCTTCGCTCAACACTTCCTGGTCCAGGTATTCCCGTTCAAGCCGGAGCAGGGGCGCGCGCTCGTCGAATGTTTCCGCCCAATCGTAGGCCCGGATGGCGTCGTTCAGTACCCGGGCTTCGGCAGTATGGGGGCGCGGCTCCGTGAGCGCCGACACGATGCACTGGCGCACCGCCTGGATTTTTTCCGGCGGACAATGTTGTTCGGCCAGGAAAAATTCGGCGCGGATAGCGCCGGTTTCGGCTACCTGCCGCCGGTCGTAGAGATAACCCGCATTGAAAAACCAGGCTCCCAGCCGGGCGATCTCGGCGGTTTCCTCCGGCAAACCTTCTGCTTCGGCGATCTCGCCAGCCAGCCGCGCCACCGCGGCCGCCTGCGCGAAGTGGTGGTACACCAGCCGGGCGTCGTGCTGTTCGTTCCAGAGTTGAAGTACGTGGCGGCGGGCGGCCTGTAAACGTTCGCCCTCCCGGGAGCCGGTCGGTGTGGGTGATTTTTTTGCCATTTAATCTGGTCTTTTTCGTTTCTGCTGCAAAGGTATTCCACGGGGGCCACGTTTACGAAACTTCTGAAAGTTTCGTAAACGTAACGTCCTGCTTAAGGGGCCACGTTTACGAAACTTCTGAAAGTTTCGTAAACGTAACGTCCTGCTTAAGGGGCCACGTTTACGAAACTTCTGAAAGTTTCGTAAACGTAA
>JAKLJF010000626.1:2355-3730 GCA_023151335.1 Thermoanaerobaculia bacterium
CTTCTGAAAGTTTCGTAAACGTAACGTCCTGCTTAAGGGGCCACGTTTACGAAACTTCTGAAAGTTTCGTAAACGTAATGCCCGGCTAAACGTTTAGAACCGTATATTTGACCAAAAATACCGCGCATCGCTATGCCAAGCTCAGCCGCCACGCTATCCCTGCCCAAAACGCTCGAAGAACGGCTTCAACTGGACGAAATACTGGAAGTCCCGGCTACCCTGGATGACTACTTTGCCGTCCTGCCGTCCTGCGAATACCGTATTGATTATTCTGACGGAAAAATTATTTCTATGGGATATGCCTCACTTACGCACGAAGCCCTGGTTGGCAGGCTGATTTATTTCTTGACCGATATTTTTGGCCTCGACAGCCCTTTTCACATTCTGGGCAGCAACGTTGCCACCTTTATCCCCGGCGTTCAGGCAGTACACAACGCCGATGTGGTGGTGTTGCAGGGCAAAGCGCAATACCATATCCACCAAAGTGGAAGGCGCAAGATCAAAACCCTGCTCAACCCCTGCAGCATCGTAGAGGTGTTGTCCAAATCCACCATGCGCTACGACCTGGCCGTAAAAGTGCCGCGATACAAAACCCTGCCATCCGTACAGCATATCCTGCTGGTCAATCAGCATACGCCGGGCGTTTCCCTCTATTCGCGCACCAACCGTCCCGGCCAGTGGCTAAACGTGGAAGAACAGGATGCCGACAACGGGTTCGTGACCATCAACCGGAAAAAATTGCGGCTCGCCGATATTTACCGCAATGTTCAGGTAGACTGAAACCTTCCTCTTTTTTGTACTTTTCTAATTCGCGTTTGTATTTTTTACTTTTATATAGTAAAAATTTTAAAAAATACAAATGACGCAAATTTTTTTACTGGCTGCGCTCCGTCATTGGCCCGGCTGAGCCGTGGGTGCATTTTTGTGGCATTGTTCCGGACGGGACGTTCGGAAAGGGGAAATTATCACGTTTACTAACCAGTAAAAAAGTTTTTTACTCTATGAAAGTTGAACAACTGTATACCGGGTGCCTGGCTGAAGCCGCCTATTACATCGAAAGCGAAGGCGAAGCCGTCATTATCGACCCGCTTCGCGAAACGCAGCCCTACCTCGACCGGGCAGCCAAAGACGGCGCAAAGATCAAGTACGTGCTGGAGACCCACTTCCACGCCGACTTCGTGTCGGGCCACCTCGACCTGGCCCAAAAAACCGGCGCCATCATCGTATTCGGCCCCACGGCTCAGCCCAACTTCAAAGCCCACGTAGCCAAAGACGGCGAACGCCTGAAACTGGGCAAAGTCACGATCGAAGTGCTGCATACGCCGGGCCACACGATGGAATCGTCCTGCTTCCTGCTGCGCGATGGAAAAGACAA
>JAKLJF010000627.1 GCA_023151335.1 Thermoanaerobaculia bacterium
GCGCTCATGTCGAAATGTCCGTGGCCGCAGAGGTTGAACAGAATGGTTTTGGTGCGGCCTTCTTCCCGCGCTTTGTTGGCTTCGCTCACCACGGCTGCCAATGCATGGGTGGCTTCCGGCGCCGGAATGATACCTTCTGCCTGGGCGAAGCGCACACCGGCTTCAAAACACTCTTTTTGCTTCACTGCCAGCGCTTCGATGAGTTTGTCCTTGAGCAACTGACTGACGATGACACCGGCGCCGTGATAGCGCAAGCCGCCGGCGTGTATGGCCGAAGGCACAAAATTGTGGCCCAGCGTGAACATGGGCAGCAAGGGGGTCATGCCTACCGTATCGCCGAAATCGTAGCGGAATACGCCGCGGGTGAGTTTCGGGCAGGAAGCCGGCTCCACGGCAATACAGCGGATATTTTTGCCTTCTTCCAGGTTGAGCCGCAGGAAAGGGAAGGAAATTCCGGCAAAATTGGAGCCGCCGCCAAAAGGCGCGATCACGATATCGGGCAGGTCGCCGGCCTTTTCCATCTGGGCCAGCGCTTCCTGGCCGATGATGGTCTGGTGGGTCAGCACGTGGTTCAGTACGCTGCCGAGGGCGTATTTGGTGTCGTCGGCCATGGCGGCGCGTTCCACGGCTTCCGAAATGGCGATACCGAGGCTGCCCGGCGAGTCGGGATCCTGGGCCAGTATTTTACGGCCGGCTTCGGTGAGGTTGGTCGGGCTGGCATACACCTTGGCGCCCCAGGTATTCATCAGGATTTTCCGGTAGGGCTTTTGCTCGTAACTGATCTTCACCATGTACACTTCACACTCGATACCGAACATGTGACAGGCAAAACTCAGCGCACTGCCCCACTGGCCTGCGCCGGTTTCAGTGGTGATACGTTTTACTCCTTCTTTTTTATTGTAATAGGCCTGCGGCACAGCAGTGTTGGGCTTGTGCGAACCGGAAGGGCTTACGCCTTCGTATTTGTAATAGATCTTCGCCGGCGTATCGAGGGCTTTTTCCAGCCCGTAAGCGCGATACAGCGGCGTGGGTCGCCACATTGTGTAGATATCCCGCACCTCGTCGGGTATTTCAATCCATTTTTCCGCCGACACTTCCTGCATGATCAGCGCCATGGGGAACAGAGGGGCCAGGGCTTCCGGTCCAATGGGCTGGTGGGTGGCAGGGTGAATGGGCGGCATGGGTTTGTTGGGCATGTCGGCCACGATATTGTACCAGTGGCGCGGAATTTCTTGCTCGGAGAGGAGGATCTTGCGCTGTTTCATATAGAAAATGATTGTTGATTAGGGGGTCAAATATGGGGAAAAGTATATTTTCCCGGAAACCCTGAGTGCGGGAGTTTTACCTTGTTCCATATTTTTTTTAAATTAAATAATGGTCGCCTGCCCGTATTGCAACAACGCCCGATCGCTCCTGCTGGGGCATGTTTACTGCTCCCGCCAGGCAGCGCCTATGCACCGGCTCGACACCGGCACCCTGTTTATCAAAACCAAACGGCTGGAGGAAACCGCCGACCACGAATCCCGCTTGTCCATCCGGCTGAGCCTCAACGGGCGGCAGTATTACCGCGTAGGCAACAACGACCACCTCATCACACCGGACAAATACCTGGTCATCAACCAGGGACAACACTACCGCACGGCGTTCGACAACGAGGTGGAACAGGAGATCATCCTGGTGGCCTTTCAGCCCGATTTTGCCGAAACGGTGCTGCACACGCTCGTCACGCCGCGGGACCGGCTCCTCGACAATCCATTCCGGGCATCGGACCGGCAACCTGTATTGTTCTTTGAAAAAACCTACGACATCGACCCGCTCATCCGGCAGTTGTTTGCCCGCTTGCGCCGGTTGTTGGATGCGGACATGGCCACCCGCCGGCAAACCGACCTTGACGAGATATACAGCGCCCTGCTCGTCCGTCTGCTGGAAACACACCGCGGGCTGAAGCCGGAAATCGACCGGCTCGGCAGCCTGAAACCGTCCACCCGCGTGGAACTTTACCGCCGCCTGCATATCGGCCGGGACTATCTGGATGCCCACCTTTTCCGACGGGTCGGCCTGGAAGAAGCGGCCCGGGCGGCCTGTCTTTCCCCCCATCATTTCAAACGGGAATTTCAGGCATTATTTGGCGTATCTCCCCACCGCTATCACGTAAATAAACGACTGGAATGGTGCCGTGCAGCGCTTCGCAAACCTTATCCTTTGGTGCAGGATATCGCGCGGCAGGCCGGTTTTGAAGACGCCTCTTCTTTTGCCCGCCTGTTCCGGCAACGTTTCTCCTGCAGCCCTCTGGAATACGCAGGAGGAGAAAATTAGCCTTTTCTGCACAGGGGTTGCACCGGCAGGTCTCTTATTTTTGGGTCGACGACGGCTTCAGATCAGGGATGTACTGGAATTACGTTTACGAAACTTTAAAAGTTTCGTAAACGTTAGGCGCGCTGATGCTGAAAACTTGGCGGCGCGAGGTATAAAATAATTTTGTGTTCAAATCTCCGTGTTTGCTTACGATACAGCCACCAAAACCGCAAAGAATTGACTTTTACGGTAGTTAACCAGGCCACCGCAATTTTTATCGAGCAACAATTCTCCAACGGATATGATTAATTATTACTTCAAAATCAGTGTTTTATTGAGTGCGCTGAACTGCCACATCCCGGCAATCGCCCAGGAACTGCCCCGCCGCGCCTTTCTGGGTATTCAAATGGAGCCCGTAACCGATGACGTACAACGCGTCATGCAATTGCCTGCTGCCAAAGGGGTGCTCATCCAGCGGGTGATTCCCGGTTCCACGGCCGAGGCGGCCGGCTTTCAGCGGGGCGACGTGTTGCTCGACCTCGACGGGAAAGCGATCAACACGCCCAACGAAGCCGTGGCGGCAGTAGCCGGCTACCGGGCGGGTCAAACGCTGCGCTACACCCTGATCCGGGGCGGGAAAACCATTTCAACCCAAACGGTCATGCAGGGACTACCCAAAGAACAATATACCGACCTGGACGTGTCGTACGGCACCGTAAAAGCCGGCGACGCGCAATTGCGCACCATCCTGACCAAACCCAGGAAAGATGGCAAATTGCCGGCCATCCTGTTCATACAGGGCATCGGTTGCGCCTCGGTGGATACGCCTTTTGATACTGCCGGGCCGGTCAATCAACTGGTCAACCGCCTGGCCCGGCAGGGTTTCGCCGTCATGCGGGTCGACAAGTCCGGCCTGGGCGACAGCCGCGGCATACCCTGTGCAGAGATCGATTTCTACACCGAACTGGAGGGCTACAAACAGGCTTTTGCCGCCCTGCAACAGTCGGCATCGGTGGATGCAGCCAACTGTTTTCTGTTTGGTCACAGCATGGGCGGCGTCATGGCCCCGCTGGTTGCCCAAACCTACCGGGTAAAAGGCGTCGCGGTGTACGGCACCTTCGGCGTCAATTTTATGGAGTATTTCACCCTCACCCGCCGCTCCATCGCCGAGTCGTACAATATGCCCCCCGCTGAAGCGGATAACTACGTGAAATGGCAATGCGAATGCGCCGCCATGCTCCTCAGCGCCCGGCTCAGCCGCGCAGCAGCCGTCGAACGCAACCCCGATTGCGGTGATGTGTACGACTACCTGCTCCTGCGCGATACCGGATTCTGGCATCAGCTGTACGACCTAAACCTGCCCGAAACCTGGCTGAATTTCAACAGCAAAGTACTTTCCATCCGCGGCAGCGCCGACTACATCACCACCCG
>JAKLJF010000628.1 GCA_023151335.1 Thermoanaerobaculia bacterium
CAACGGGGAAATCCGGATGCGATACAATGATACCGCCTGTGCCCTGATCGCCGAATTCCTCGGCGCGTTTGTGCTGGTGTTCACGTATTTGCAGGTACATGAAAAACGCGGTGGGGAAGTGTCCGGCTACGCGGGATTGGCCATTGGTTTCGTTTTTTTTGCCGGCATGTCGTTGTTTGGCCCGCTCTCCGGCGGCTTCTTCAATCCGGCTGTTGTTTTGGGCGCCTGTGTGGCGGGCCTGACAGCCTGGGGCGATATTTTAATGTATTTGGCCGGCAGCCTGCTGGGTGGAGCCGCGGCAGTTTCGGTTTTTCGGATTGTAAACGGCGAGGCTGCCTGAACCGGCAATGCCCAATTTTAACATTCTATCGCAACCTTATACCCTCCGGCTGACGTCTTTTTTGCATTTTTGCAGCGAAAAACATTTTTTCGACCCATCCATACATGCGAATAATCGGCCAAATTGAACACCCCGTCCTGAAAATCACCGTGTTCCGATCGGATAACCGCATTTCGGTAAAATTCGAAAATGAAGGTTATGAACAAACGTACAAACTCGGCGCAGACGAGCGCCTGAGCGATGTCGAAGCGATCCGAAAATGGGCCGATCCCTTGTTGCTGGAAGAAATTTTAGCGCGCATGCAGCAGATGCACCGCGGAAAACTAAGCGCGTTGTTGCGGGTGTTCCCGCCGGATGGTTCCCCGGAATTTGAGGATATAATATAAACACTAAACCGTATCATTGCACCCGTTTTTAGTAAACACACTTTAAATTTATTTCTAACTCTTGAGCAGTTTCTTATGAAAAACTTGCTATTCGCCTTGATTGCCCTGCTTCCCCTTGCAGGATTTGCACAAAACACCAAAACGGTACGTCCGTTGTTCGATAAAAAAACAATAGGGGAGATCCGGCTCACCCTCCCGGCTAAAAACTGGGCCGACGCATTGGATTCGATGCGGCTATACGGTGAAGGTATGATGGTGGGCACGGCCTTGGTGGATGGCCAGAAATACGAAAACGTGGGAGTGCGTTTCCGCGGAAACAAGTCTTACCAGGTGGGGATTAAACGCAATCCCTTTCAGATCAAATTAAACTACAGCAATACCGAACAAAATCATCAGGGTTATACATCGCTGAAATTATCTGCCGCCAAAGCCGATCCGAGCATGGTGCGCGAAGTGTTATTCCATGAAATAGCGGCTAAATACATGCCCTCTTCCCAAACGGCTTATACCAAGCTGTTTGTCAACGAGGAATACGCCGGCATATTTATTAACCTGGAGAGCGTGGACGGCCAGTTTCTCGACAATCATTTCGGCTCACGAAACAACCCGTTTTTTAAAGCCGGCGTGGATTACAAACCGGAGCCCGCGGTAAACGGATGCAAACAAAATATCTTCGGCTCCCTCGAATACGAGGAAAATATCGACTGCTACCGGGAAAACTTTACCCTCGAATCGGACCGCGGCTGGGCCGACCTGCAGGAACTCACCCGGATATTGAATAATGAGCCGGCCAAAATTGAACGGGTACTCGACGTCGACCGCACCCTGTGGATGCTTGCGCTGAACAATGTAATGGTCAACCTGAGTTCGTATTCCGGGCAGTACAGCGTGAATTACTATCTCTATAAGGATAATAATGGCCGTTTTCAGCCGGTACACTGGGATCTCAACCTGTCTTTTGGCAGTTTTAAAAATACCGGCAACGGCAGCGATCTTGACCTGCGCAACCTGCAACGGCTCGACCCCCTGCTCCATGCCGACAATCCATACAAACCGCTGATCAGCCAGTTGCTCAAAGATAACCTGTACCGGAAAATATACCTCGCCCACCTGCGCCAGATCAACGACGAAAATTTCGCCACCGGCGCTTATGAAAAACGCGCCAAAGAACTTCAGGCTATGATCGCCGTGCCCTTTAACGACGATAAAAATAAATTGTACAGCATCGATGATTTTCAAAAAAGCCTGAATGAAACCATCGGCAGAAAAAGCAAAATTCCCGGCATTGCCGAATTGATGTCGAAACGTTCCCGTTTCCTGAAAACGCACCCCGAACTGACTGCCCTGCCCTCCGCTATCAGCGACGTGAGCGTACAGGGCCGCGGTAAATTTGAGAACCAACGCATCAATACTTTCCGGATCGTGGCCAATGCCGACCGCTTCCCAAAAAAACTGCTCATCTACTACCGCTTTGCCGACAATCAACCCTACGCTTCCATGGTGATGACAGAAGAAACCTCCGGCGATTTGCCCTCCGGCATGAAGACCTTTTCGGCCAATATCGAAGCCAAAACCGACGATGCCGTGCTGGATTATTATATCATGGCTGAAAATGCAGGCACCGTGTCGTTCTCGCCAATGAACTATTTCAGCAAACCATACAAGATCAAACTGAGCGACCTGAATAAATAGGCAGCAGCCAGTTTGCAGTAGGCGTTTTGCCCACTGCAAACTGCCCACTGCCTGCTGCAAACTGCCTACTTCAAACTGCCCATTAAAAGATGCGCACGAATCTGATCCTCTCCCTCCTCTCCCTTTTCATTTGCGTGCAAACGCTCGTGGCCCAGGATTTTTATGGCAAAGAAATACAGGAAGTCCGTATCGAGCTGCCTTATCCGAATTGGGATAAAAAACTGGATTCCCTGAAAAATGCCAATCCGGAAGCGCGCCTCCTCGGAACGGCATGGATAAACGGCGTGCGGTTCGACAGCGTGGGCGTACGGTATAAAGGCAACAGTTCTTACTTCCGTTCGCGCAAGGAAACCTTCCGGAAATTACCGGTCAATATCAAGCTGGATTATAAGATAAGAACGCAAAAACTGAAAAACGGACATACTACCATAAAGCTGTCCAATGCGTTTCTCGACCCCAGTTTTATCCGCGATCCGCTGGCTTACAGTATTATCCGGAGCTATATGCCGGCGCCGTTATGCAATTTTACAAAGGTGTTTTTGAACAATAAATTTCGGGGCCTCTATATCAATACAGAATCTATTGACGAGGAATTTTTACAGAAACATTTTGAGACAACATCGGGCTTTCTGGTTAAATGCGACCCGGACAACTGGAAAAGGGTGCGTAGTCAAAGTGGTTGTCCGAAAGGCGAAAACGCCTCTTTGGTATATCTGAATGACAGTCCTGGTTGCTACGATGCCTTTTACGAAGTAGAAGACCCTGCCAGCTGGAAACCCTTGCTGCGGCTGATCAAAGTACTGAACAGAGCGCCTGAAGACATTGAAAAAGTGCTCGACGTGGATCAAACCTTATGGATGCATGCGCTGAACAACGTTATTGTCAATCTCGATAGTTATACGGGCTCACTTTCACATAATTATTATCTGTGGTTCGACAGTACCGGTGTGGCGCATCCTCTTATCTGGGATCTGAACATGGCCTTTGGCGGCTGGCGGCGGAATTTCAGTTTCGAAACCATGAAAGACGAGGAACTGGTCCAATACAGCCCGATGGCCGAGTTCGACAATCCAAAACGCCCCCTGATATCCAAGCTATTGCGGACGCCATTGTACCGCAAACTGTATGTCGCGCATTATAAAACCATTGTCAAAGACTACCTGGAAAACGGCAAATGGCTGACGGAGGCACAGGCCATGCTCAAAGATATTGATCCCTGGGTGAAAAAAGATTCGCTCAAGTTGTACACCTATGAAGCCTTCCAGCAGTCGCTCGATAAAACCATGGTTTCCGGTCCCGATC
>JAKLJF010000629.1 GCA_023151335.1 Thermoanaerobaculia bacterium
TTTCTGCGAATTATGTTTACTTTTGTGCAATCAAAACCAATAAGTGGCGCTGGGTATTCGGTAGCGACTCCGGGTATCCAATTTTTTTACCCAGCGCCTGTCAGCCAGTACCCGGATCGGATTTATTCACAAAACATTTTTTTTACTTGGCATTAAAACCTTCCTCTCCCAAGCCCGGCGGCGGCGGTCAAAACCGCCCAGGCGGCGGTAGTTCTTTCCGACCCGGCGGCCCCGGCGCACCAGGTGGCAGACGCCCTTTCCCGCCCCGGCAACAACAGGCCGAACACCGGATCAACGAACACATCCGCGTCCCGGAGCTACGCCTTGTAGGCGACAATCTCGAAGAAATCAGCACGGCCGTGGGTCAAACCGTCGAACCCGGCATTTACCCGACCCCTAAATTGCAAAGATGGGCCGAAGAAATGGAACTCGACCTGGTGGAAATTTCGCCCAATGCCGTTCCTCCCGTGGCGCGCATTGTGGACTATAACAAGTTCCTCTACCAGAAGAAAAAGAAAGAAAAAGAGATGAAGGCCAACGCGGTGAAACAACAACTCAAAGAGATCCGCTTTGGGCCGGAAACCGGCGAACATGACTTCGAATTCAAACTCCGCCATGCCAAAAACTTCCTCGGCGAGGGCAACAAGGTAAAAGCTTACGTGCAATTCCGGGGCCGGGCCATCATGTTCAAAGACCGCGGCGAACTGCTGCTGCTGCGTTTCCTGAAAGAACTGGAAGAAGTTGGCACCCCCGAACAACTCCCGCGCATGGACGGTAAACGGATGATGGTGATCATTACACCCAAAAAAGCGGGGGGGAAGAAATAAATGTGGTCAATGTGGTCAATGTGGTCAATGGGGTCAATGGGGTCAATGGGGTCAATGTAAAAAAAATTGGCGACATTGACCACATTTGTAAATTGACCACATTACCTTTGCGCTCCATTTTTTAAAAAATACATTTTTGCCATGCCGAAAATGAAAACCCACTCCGGCGCCAAGAAGCGTTTCAAAGTGACCGGTTCGGGAAAGATCAAGCGCAACCGGGCCAGAATGCGCCACCTGATGCGTAAAAAAACGACGAAAGCCAAACGGCATTTGCGCGATGCGATTATTGTGGACCGTTCGGAACACGCCCGCATCGAACGCCTGCTGGCAATTTAAACCAAGCGCGCATACCGGTCAAACACCGGTTTTTTCACCTCATTTTTTAACGAGGACTTTGGCCATAAGTATTTACGATTTACGAATGACGATTTACGATTTAATCGTAGATCGTAAATCTAAAATCGTAAATCCCAAAGTTGTACTAAAAAATCACACACATGCCAAGAGCAACCAACAATCCGGCCAGCCGTGCCCGCCGGAGAAAGATCATGAAAGCCGCCCGCGGCTTTTTCGGCGCCCGTTCCAAGGTGTACACCGTGGCGAAAAACACGCTGGAAAAAGGCTGGCAGTATGCTTTCCGCGACCGTAAATTCAAAAAACGCGTTTACCGCCGCCTCTGGATCGCCCGTATCAACGCCGCTACCCGTATGGAAGGACTGAGCTACAGCCGCTTCATCCATGCCCTGGGCCAGAAAGGTATCGGCCTGAACCGCAAAGCGCTGGCCGACCTGGCGCTCAACCACCCGGCTACTTTTAAAGCTATCGTGGACGCGGTAAAACGTTAACTGCAAATCAGCAAAAGTTCAATACTTTTGCACCGATCAACAAACGACAAAACGAGGAACCGGCCCGCAAGCCGTTCCTCGTTTTTTTTATGGCATGCACCCCAATGACCCAATGACGATCAATGACGCAATGACGCCCAATGACGACCAATGACCCAATGACGCAATGACGTTTTACGACTCCCCTTAATATTTCCCCGACTGAATCGCAAAAAATGCCGAACTTCCGCCCCGCAAAGAAGCTCCCCGCCGGAAATACGTCACCAATCTGCTTTATCAATAACTGGACCTATGAAAAAAGTGCTACTCTTTCTGGCCGTGGTTTTAATCCCGGCCCTGTCCGCTGCGCAAACCTGCGAACGCGATTCCAACATCCTGAAAACCGGCGGCTTGCTGTCGCCGGCGCCCTGGTCGCCGGATTCACCTTTTTACAACCTGAAGCTGGCCTGTATCAACGAGCCGTATAATCAGTCGGTCACCGTCAACGTACCCACATCCATCACCCTCAACGGCATCACGGTGCCTATCACCAATGTAAGTATTCCCACGACGAACGGCATCGGCAACTACCCTGCCGGCCTGACATACTTATGCGACCCGCCGAACTGCGTATTCAATGCCGGCACACTCGGCTGTATCCTGTTATACGGCACGCCGAGCGTGGACAATCCCGTTGATACCTTCGATATGGCGATCACCGCCACCGTACAAACTCCGTTTGGCCCTGTACCGGTCGTATTTCCCGGAAACCAGGCCGCGCCCGACGACCACTACTACCTGATCTTACGCCCGACGGGCGAATGCGCCAGCAGCGCCGGCGAAGCCGGCAGCCCTTTCAGTTCGGTGCGCAACCTGCCAAATCCCTTCGGCAACCAAACGGTCATTGAAGTGCAATCCACCCAAAGCGGTGTCTTCCGTTTCCAGGTATTCGATCTGCTCGGCAACCGCGTGCACAGCGAAACCCTTAACCTGTACGAAGGCGCCAACCAGATCACCTACGACGCCAGCCACTTGCCCGCCGGCACTTATCTGTACAGTATTGGCAACGCATCGGGACAATCGGTGCGGAGAATGGTGAAGAATTAGTGATGAGTGATGAGTGATGAGTGATGAGTGAGTAAAATACTCATCACTCATCACTCATCACTAAAAAACGCCGGTTCCCGCCTGAAAAGTTGTTGCGCCCCCGCTCCTAATCCCGACCCTTTCATTTACCCGCCGTGCAACGTATTTTTTCACACTTAAAACCGGTTGTTATGCGACCAATTCTCCTCATTTTTAGCTTATTCTTTTTTGTTTTGCCCTTGTTGACGGCTCAAAGCGGGTGCCCGGGCTGCGCGGTGAATGTACCGGCCGGACTGCCTGCTGATACGTTGTTTTTGCAGCCTGTCCCCGACGGGTTGGTGGGCGAACCGTACGACGAGGATATTTCCTTTCGCGTACCCAAAACCACCACGCCGGTGAACGCTATCGACAGCACGACGCCGCCGGGTTTGCCCATCTCGAAAATCGAGATCGTGAGCGTGGACGGACTGCCGGCAGGTTTGTTCTGGGAAGCCAATCAACTGGTGTTTGAAACGGCTACCCAAACCGACGGCTGCATCAAAATTTGCGGCAAACCCCTGGAGCAAGACTCGTTCGTACTGACCGTAAAGTTGAAAGCCACGGTACTGATCTTTTCCCAGGAGGCTACCTTCCCGATGCGTATGTATATTGCCCCGAAAACCAGCGCCACCGACGGTTTTACCATGAGCAACTACGTCGGCTGCGGCGCGGTCGAAGTATCGTTTACCAATAATATCCCTTCCGGCGGCAAACCCGGCTTTTCTTACCTGTGGGATTTCGGCGACGGCGACAGCTCTGCTTTGGAAAACCCCGGAAAACATACTTACACCACGCCGGGAGTGTATACGGTAAACTACCACGCCACGATCGACACATCGGGTTATACCCTCCTGAGCGCCACGGTATTAAGCGTCGACGGTTGCACCGACCAGGCTGGCCTTGGCAAACCGGACCTCTATCTGTTTATCCTCGACCCGGATGG
>JAKLJF010000062.1:0-11531 GCA_023151335.1 Thermoanaerobaculia bacterium
TTTACTATGCTGAAATTCATTGTCTAAATATATTCCCGCGGTAATCGATACAATATTATTGTTTTGAATATTTATAACTCCATAAACCCTTTCGCCACGGATGCCATAACCGGGCCTTCCAAATACAAAGTCAGGATGAATGTTGCAACGTTTTATTGAAACATTGAAAGTATTGTATAGATGTATCGCCCTTCGTTTTGTGTTAGCTGTGCCGGGAAAAAATCCGCTAATATCCAGCCCGTGTACTCCGATGTTAGCGCAGTTCGTTACTAAAACGGCAAAAGATGGCTCAACTGTGCTTCCATAACCGTAAATATAGTTTGTTATTACAGGCAATGTGTCGTTTTTGTTGCCGATATTGAACGAAAAAGCCTGGTCCAGCCAAATGGGATTGTAATATCCATTAAATGAATTGTTTTTAAAGTCGTTTGGGTCTCCCGGATGAATAAAAGAAACATATCCTTTCACATATAAAGCGGTACTGCCCCCGGCAAAGACGTTGTCAACTAATCTGATGCTGGAAAGATGTTCTGCATTTATACCACCTTTAATTTCCGAGTCCGACATGTCCAGTTGTCCGCCCGGAGTATTTGTCGAAGCCGAACCCGGCTGCAAAAAAATATGCCAGGCGCCTCCGTCGCAACTTTTCAGATCGCATTGATCCCGGAGCGTCAGATTGATATCCTGCTCTACAATAATTCTACAGTAGCCTGCCCCGATAAATTCTGTTCCTGAAAATGTATAATCCACGTCAATAGTGAGGGTAGTGTTGGCTGGAACCGAAATGCAAGCGATATCTGAATTGTCGGGCGGTAATTGTTGTGCGGCGATCAAATCGCTTAATAAAAAACTTGAACTGCCTGTCAGATTTAGGCCCCCGCTCCCACAAGTGCAGCCACCTTGGGCCCGAAGCAGGGGAGATAAGCCTAATGCCAGGAGAAGCATGAATAAGATTTTTGTATTTAAATTGTTAGAATGGGGGGGGGGAATTTGCAACCCTGAAAGGCTATTGTCAGTGTAAACAATCGGGGAATTCATAATCAACGGTTTTAAAAAGTGAAAAAGAGTGGTATTCGTGTACAAAAGTGAAATAAATTCGCCAATATTCCAAATTAAATTATGCCCGACTAATTTGAACCTGGGCCCGGTTTTTCCAACTATCTTTGCCCTAAACAACATTCCATGAAAAAATACCTGAAACCCGCTCTCTACGCCCTGCTGGCCATCTTCCTGCTCGCCCAGTTCATTCGTCCGGCCAAAAACCTGTCGAACGACCAGAGCCGGCATTTGTCCACGAAATATCCCATCCCGGCCGAGGTGGAATCTGTTCTGAAAGTGGCCTGCTACGATTGCCACAGTAACTACACAATTTACCCCTGGTATGCCTGGGTACAGCCCGTGGCAGCCTGGCTGGCCAATCACGTGAACGAGGGTAAACGAGAGTTGAACTTTTCCGAACTGGCAACCCGCCGCATTGCCGTGCAAAATAAAAAAATGGAAGAAGTGATCGAACTGGTACGGGAGGGTGAGATGCCGCTGGCGTCCTATACCTGGGTACACCGCGACGCCATGCTGTCGCAGGAACAAAAAGACCTGCTGATCAACTGGGCGCAATCCGTTATGGACACGCTGAGCGCCCGATACCCGGCGGACAGCCTGGTGTTGCGCCGGAACAGATAAACGGATTTTGTTGTGTCGGAAACCGAAAAAAAACAGAAAAATCCGGTTGCAGCTCCGGCGTCACTGAATATATTTGCGATACGATCGGAAAAACTACCCTGGGCAGTGCTATTTCCTTCAACCAAAACCGGCATGCCTATGCTCGACAAATCCGTAAAAAACGAAGTATTCTTTGGACTTCACCTGCTCATCGCGCTGTCCGCGTGGTTTATTCCTTTCCTGTTCACCTGGAAAATCGTGGTCCCCGTATTCGCCATAGTCATCCTGCAACACGCCGTTTTCGGGCGCTGCCTGGGCATGGATACGCACGGGGTTTCGGAAGAAGACGGCAGTACCTTTTATTCCCACGTCATGGAACGTATGGGTTTCCAGCCTAATAAAAAACTGGTGCGGTTCGTGGTGCGAAAACTGTTGTATAGTTTTTTGGCCGGCGTGGCCGTGGTGTGGCAGGTGATGTGGGGGCACGAGCCGCTGCTTTTTTAATACGTTACCGGCACGATGAAAGGGCTACGTTTACGAAACTTTTAAAGTTTCGTAAACGTCCCACAGATTTCCCAGGTTTTGCAACCTGGAAAGTCTTAACAAACCCGACTCCGCATTGGAACAAACAACAAACACCCTGCTCTTGACCCGTATCCTGCCGGGGGAAGCGACGACCCTGCGCGATTTTGCCGAGGCCACCTTTCGCGTCGCCTGGCAGCACGACAACGAACCGGAACCCTTCGAAGCCTACTGCCGGGAAGCATTTTCCCTCGAAAAAATTAAAACCGAACTGGCAGCCCCGGATTCGGAGTTTTACTTCGCCCGGCTTGGTGGTGAAATCGTTGCCTACCTGGAACTCAATCCGGGTCGCCAACCCCACCACGACTGGGATGCCGGCGCCGCCTTTCAACTGGAACGTATTTACGTGTCCCACACCCTGCAAAGCCGGGGTCTGGGCGCCGAATTGCTGCGTTTTGTGGAAAACCGCGCCCGCGAAACCGGCGCGGAGTGGGTATGGCTCAGCGTTTGGCAAAGGTCGCCGCGCAGTGTCGCCTTTTATCAAAAAAACGGCTACGACATCTTTGGGGTGGAAACCTTCTGGGTCGGCAATGACCCGCAGCCGGACTGGCTCATGCGGAAAAAGGTTTGAAGGTTTGAGGGTTAGAAGGTTACTGGTTAGAAAGAGGGTTTCAGCCCCCCCTCCAACCCTCTAACCAGTAACCTTCTAACCTTAAAACCCGCCCTGCGCGTCGAAAATATTCTTCCGGTAGGGTAGCTTGAGGAATTCGAGGGTACCGGGTTTGACGGCAATAAAAAACTCGTAAGTGCCGCGGGCGGGTTGCCAGCGCAGGCTGAACTGCCAGCAGTGCAGGTCGCGGGTGAAGCCGAGGTCGGGGTAGGGGAGGGTTTTGGTTTTAAAGTCGTAGCTGATGTTGCCGATATCGATCGACCATTTTGGGGTGAGCGGGATACTGCCGGAAAAACGGATGTTGTGATTGCCCACCAGAAAAGTATCCCGGTTGGCGCCGAATATTTCCGTGCGGTCGAAAGAGATGTAGTGTGTAAACCGGAAATCGTCGAACCAGTCCAGGAAATTGTCTTTAATGGTGGCCTGGGGCCGGTTAGGGCCTTGTTGGGGCGTTTCGTCTTTTTTGTCTTTATCGAACAGGTTGCGCAGTTCGCGCATCGACATCTGGGTGTTGAGTTGCACGCTGAAACGCGTGAGGCGCAGCAATTTGCCCTGTTCTTTGATGGCGAATTTGTTGATCCGTACGCCTTTTTCATTCCGGATATAGGGGTCGAGCGTGGCGTTCCAGCTGAGGTTGGTGAGCCCTTTGAACAGGCGGAACAGGCCGCCGGTGCCGATCGTGCTCCATTTCAGGGTATCCCGCGTGAGGCTGTAACTGCCAGAAAAATTCAGGCCGTCGAATATTTTCACCCGCCGCACGGTGTCGCGTTTGGCGGAGTAAAACTTCATTTCCAGTATATTGCTCAGGCTGTAGCCTATGGCCAGGTCGCGGGGCGCGTTGGAGGGCCGTCCGTACACCGCCTCGTCGAAAACGCTGTACGACAGGGAATCCCTGCGGCCGGGGCGGTTGGTGGTCGGGATGGAACGGAAATAGTCGGACCCCGAGTAATCGGGGCGGAAACCCGTGGAAATGGAGGGTTTCATCGTATGCCGTATGCCGCGGAACCAGCCTTTTTTGAATTGTTTGGTAAAAAACAGCACGGTATTGGCGCTCAGGCCGGCATCGTATTGCCGGAAGGGTTTGAATCCCCAGCGCCGGTAGCTGGTGTCGCGCCCCCAGACGGTGGCGCTGCTGTCGACGACCAGAAGGCCCTCGATGGTGTCGTATTTGTACTGAATTTCGGGCAGGAACTCTTTTTCGATGCTGTACGGATACCAGTTTTCCTCGTAACTCAACCTCGGCGCGAGATTGATGTATTTGAACAGTTTGAAGTTGAAATCGGTGCTGGCCTGGTGTTGAATGCCCATGCGCGATTTCAGGAGGGTTTCTCTGGTGAACAACAGCGTGTCGGCCACCTGCACCGTATTTTGAAGCCTCGAGGAATAGGTCAGCGACAGTTTTTCATACCAGCGTTCGTTACCGACGGGATTTTTGCGTTTGAACGGATAGATCCGCTGCAGGTTGAAGGCCGCCGTAGGAAAACTGATGTTCATCGTACGGGTGCGGGTATTTTGGGAGTGGCTGAGGCTGGCGTTGAACTGGTAGGGTTTGCCCGGAAACGTCTGGGAATAATTGAGGTTGGAACTCAGCTGGTTTTGCACCACGCTGTTGTAGTCGTTCCGGTTTCTGTTTTGATCGCGGTTGGTTTCGATATTGACCGATCCGCCGAAACGGCGCGAGGGGTGCGCCTTGGCGTCCTGCTGGTGCGACCAACGGATGCCGAATGATTTGGCGCCCTGTTTTTCGGCGCGCGGACTTTCAGTCACGCGGTTGTTGTAGCGCAGCGACAGGTTGCCGCTGAAACGGTAGCGCTGGTTGTAGCGCGTTTCTGACAAAATGCCCCAGGAGCCGCTGGTGTACAGGTTGAAGGTGATTTTTTCGTCGATATGGTCGGAAATGGGGAAATAGTAGCCCCAGTCTTTCAGGCCGAAACCTTCCTGATCGGCAAACTCGAAGTCGCGGGGAATGATCAACCCCGCCTTGCGGCTTTTGGTAATGGGGTAAAAACCGAAAGGCAGCACCAGTGGTGTGGGGATACCGCCGATCTCTACGTTGGAAAATCCGGTGACGACCAGTTTGTCCGGCACTACCTTCAGTTTTTTGGTCCTGATCCCGAAGTGCGGATGCGGGTCGTCGCAGGTGGTGAGCAGGGCATCCTGGTTATAAACTGTGTTTTTGGCCCGGCTGGAAGTGTCGGCGCCGGCCTGACCGATGAACTTGGCTTTTGAACCCAGTACGAAAAGATCTTGTTGTTGGGTGCGGGCCTCGTAGATAATGCCTTTTTTCGAACGGAAATTATAGCGTAGTTTGGTGGCGGTGAATTCCTGTTCGCCGTCTTTGAACGCCGGCAAACCGGCCAGTTGTCCCGTACTGTCGGGGTATTGTTCGGCGCTGACCTCGTTTTTATTGTAATCCAGCAAAATATACCCCGCCTTCAGGTCGATGGACGTATATTTCAAATAAGCCGCGCCGTAGAGGTGGAGTTGCTTTTTTTTCACGTCGAACCACATCGAATCGGCGGAGCCATAATCCACCACGTCGTCGAGGGCTTCGCTGGATATTTTTACCCGGCTCAGGTCGATGCCCAGGGAATCGCGGAAAGCCGGCCGGAGGCTGTCGGCAGGCGGAATGGAGTCGGGTCGCACGGCTGGTTGTTGCGCCGAAAGAGAGGTGTGCGCTAAAACGCACATCATTTGCCAGAAAAGCCGATATTTGCCCGGAAATTTAAACACGATTTGTTCGTTTATGGTGCGTGCGCTCCAAACCCTGTACAACGACTGAGAAACATGAGAAAACAAGTTGCCCATCAAACGTTGCTGATACTCGTAGCGTGGCTTCTGTTGCAAAATTTTAACTTGTCCGCTTTGAATCCGGTATCCGGCCATGAACACCGGTGCGAAAAAACCGTTTTCCACTCCGGCGGCGGCAAAAGTACGGATTCCCATTGCACTGCCAACCATTCGGAAGGCAAGGTTTGTGCCGTATTTGATGGCCGCCGGCTGTCCAACGGCGCCTACCGGATCAGAAAAATAGTGCTCGACGCCGGCCATGGCGGCAAAGACCCCGGTTGTATCGGCGCTTCATCCAAAGAAAAACACAATGCCCTGGCTATCGTCCTGAAACTGGGCGCCCTCATTCGGGCAGAATTTCCGGACGTGGAGGTGATCTATACCCGCGAAACCGACGTATTCGTGGAATTGAACGAACGCGCGGCCATTGCCAACCGGAACAACGCCGATCTGTTTGTCAGCGTGCACTGCAACGCGGTGAGTGCGTCGCGCATACATGGCGCCGAGACCTATGTAATGGGCCTGCACACCGCCCAGCACAACCTGGAGGTAGCCAAACGCGAAAACGCTTCCATTTTCCTGGAGGACAATTACCAGAAAAACTACGGCGGATACGATCCCAACAGCCCGGAGGCGCATATATTCGGTAGCGTGATGCAAAGCGCGTATCTGGAACAAAGCATCTTGTTCGCCGGTTTCGTTCAGCAATACGCCGCGGAAATCGCCGGACGGGAAGACAAGGGCGTCAAACAAGCCGGTTTCCTGGTACTGCGCGAAACGGCCATGCCATCGGTACTGATAGAGGCCGGGTACCTGACCAATCGTATGGAAGAAGCGTTTATCGCGTCTGCCGAAGGCCAGGAACAAATGGCGGAAGCCATATTCGAGGCCTTCCGGGCCTACAAGGCACAGATGGAAGGGACGCCTTTTGTCGCGCGCTCCGTGAAACCCGCCCCGGCGCAAATGACCGCCAAATCGGGCCAGGCCGTGGCTGTGCCCGCGGGCAACAAAACTTCCATTGAACCCGCGGCCAAAACTCCTTCCAGGCCGGTACCGGCAGCCGCTGCGCCTAAACAGAACACCTCCGTTGCGTTGAATAACGCAACCCAGGCGGTTTCGGTTTCCGGCAACGCCACGCGGCGCGGCGAGGCCGATCTTTATGCCGACGAGATCCCGTTGCTCGATATGTCCGGCAAATCCGGGTCGGGGGCTTTCCGGATACACCTGTTGAGCTGGTCTTCCCGGCTGGATAAAAATGCCGGTCAGCTTGGACTACTGGGCGATGTGGTGGAAGAAAAGTCGGCCGGCCAATATCATTATTTTACCGGTAAATTTGCCACCCGCGCCGAGGCTGAAAAAATGTTGCCCGAACTGTTCAACCTGGGTTTCCGTACAGCTAAAATTGAAGCCCTAAAAACCCCTGCCAATTAATACCCAACGTCGGTGCGCTTTACACCTTCTTGCAAAAGCACTTATTTCATATCATGCTCAAGATCAGTAATGAAACAAAAATCGGGCTGCTGGCCATTGCAGCCATCGGCCTGGCTATCTGGGGATTCAAGTTTCTGAAAGGCAGGAACATCCTTACGACGTCCCAGACGTTTTATATCAAATACAGAGATGTTGAACAACTCCGGCCTTCCAGCCCGGTATTTATCAGCGGCTTGCAGGTGGGTATGGTAAAAGACATGTACGTCGACCCCAACGACAATAAAACCATCATCACCGTCATAAACCTGGAAGGAGACGTCAGTATCCCTAAAACCACCGTCGCCACCATTGTCAGCGCCAGTATCATGGGGGGCAAAGCCATTAACCTGGAAATTCCCGGACCTTGCAGCGGCGATGACTGCGCTCAAAGCCGCGATACCCTGATCGGGCGTACCAAGTCATTCGTGGAAAGTATTATCGGCAATCCCGATCAGTTTGAGGCTTACCTGCAACGACTATCTGTAATCTACGACTCCATCGCTAACCCCAACGACCCCAAAGGCATCGGCAAAAGTTTGCTGGCACTTCAGCACACGTTGACAAACATGGAAGTCCTGACGCATAAAGTGAATATCCTGCTGGATGCCAGTACGACCGGCATCGGCGCTACTTTCGACAATACGGCTGCCATTACCGACAATTTGCGGAAAAGCAATGAAAGTATTTCAGCACTGCTGGGCAACCTTTCCACCTTTAGCGAGCAGTTAAAAGCGGCCAAACTGGACCAGGTCGGTCAAAAAGCCTCCGGTACGCTCGACTCGGTGTCGCTGGCCATGAACGGATTGCAAACCACGCTGTTGTCGGCCAAAGGCGCCCTAGCCAGGATGGACACGCTGGTAGCCGGACTTTCGTCGGGGGAAGGCACGGCAGGCCGGATGTTCACCGATCCGGAACTGTACGACAATCTGGTTCGCACCAGCCGTCATCTGCAGCTTATCCTGCAGGATCTTCGCCTCAATCCCAAACGGTACAACACCGTGAAACTGAAAATTTTTGGGAAAAACAAAACCAAAGGGTATCAAAACCCCATCGAAGACCCGGCATATCAGTTGCTGATCGACAGCCTGGAAAACGATTACCGGCGGCGCTCGGGGCTGATCAGGAATTGATTCAGCCCGCCGATTTCATAAATGTTGCCGCGCCGTCCAGTTCCTCATAAAAGTCGGGGCCGTATTTCCGGATGATCGCGTCGCGTACGAAACGGTACACGGGCACCTGTTCTTTTTCGCCCAGTTCGCAGGCTGCCGAACAAATTTTCCAGCGGTGATAATTCAGCGCTTCAAAGCCGGTTTCTTCATTTTTTTCTACCCGGATGGGGTAGAGGTGGCAGGAAACAGGTTTTTGAAAATCGGTAACGCCGGCGCGCCAGGCCTGTTCGATGCCGCATTGGGCAATACCCGCAGCATTCAGGGTCATGTAGGCGCAGGGACCCTTGTCGATCAGGGGCGTGCCCCATTCTTCGTCTTCGCCGTACTTCAGGTATTTGCCCTGTTTTTCAATCGCCTGAATGCCCGCCGGGCTTAGGAAAGGTTTTATGGTGTCAAAAATGGCGTCCAGCACGGGCAATTCCGCGTCTTCCAGCGGCGCCCCGGCATCGCCTTCCCAACAGCAGGCGCCTTTGCAAGCTTGTAAATTGCAGACGAAATGTTCCTCCACAAGTTCGTCGCTGACCAATTTATCTTGAACAATAATCATATCTTTTCAATGACGCAATGACGGAATGACCCAATGACGGAATGACCTAATGACTCTCAATGACCCAATAACGCTCAATGACGCAATTATTTCTCCAGTAATCTGGCCAGGGTTTCCTGTATTTTTTTTCTTTCCTCCCGTTTCTGCACGGCTGTAGCCGGCACCACGCGTTGCCTGCAATCGGACAAGGAGCAGCGTTCGCAGGTGACATTTACCGTGACGCGGGGGATAGCCGGATCGTCGCAGAACCGGATAACCTGCCGCGCCTGGTCGTCGAGCAATATGCCGAGCGTCACACTTACGTTGCGGTTTTTGGTGGGGTAGCCGGGTTTGGCTACGGCAAGACAGAGATACTCTTCGTGGCTGTCGAGGAACAGGGCCCGTTGCACGCCGGCGAGCATGCGGGTGTGGTCGCCGGATTTTAATTGCAGGTTTTGCAGATCGTGCAGCAGGGTGAGCGATATCCAACGGCGGCAATAGTGTTCGTTGAGGCCCGATGCGTGCGGCTGATGCCGGCGGTTGAGGTGCAGTTCTTTGTCGATGTCAAATTTTCCGGTATCGAGGTTATGGATAAAGCGCAGGAAAAACACCTTGTGCAGGTCAAAATCGCGGGAGAGTACGTTGAAACGCTGGAACAATACTTCCGGGCTCACCTGGTAACGTCCCATTAGTTGCAGCAGGAACTGATCGTTCCAGGCCGGCAGCTGAAAAAAGGCGCGCAGATCGCGCACAAAAGCGCTGCGGTTGATAAGTATGGCCACGGCAAAATAGGCCGCCTTGTAATTATTCAGGGCTTCTTCAAAAGAATTGACCCGGAGCAGGGTGGAGGTATAGGGGCGTTCCCGCAGTTGCAACACGTTAAAACCCAGTTCTTTGGCCAGTTGAAAAGCCCGCTGGCGCTCGTTGAGCCGGCCGTTGAGCAGCAGCCGGCGTTTGCGGGGGTGATACACCGAGCGCAGGCTGTTCAGTTCGGGATAAGGATCGAGCCCTTTGTCGTCGATTTTATAATTGAACTCCGTGGCAAGCAGCTCGGCCAACAGCTGTGCCGGTACGCCGCCTTCAACTGGCATGCGGTGCGCCTTTACGAAAGCGTCTGCCGCCTGCTCAATATCCTCGAAGTAGTTCATGTGCAGTTCCTGGTAGGCGCGCAGGGCAGCGAAAAAGAAATTCTCGTCGCGCAGGGAGTAATTGCGGGCTATTTCAAGCAAGGCCGAAATAAAGGCGTTCACCCGGTCGGGCGCCCGCGCGATGATCTCCACCACCTGCTGCATTTCGATGCCGAACAGGTCGAGCGGCAGCTCGTTCAGGAAATTGCTTTGCAGCAGGTCGCCCAGGGGGGCGTACTGTTTGGTCAGTTCAGGCGAGGCCAGAAATTCGGGCGTGATACTTAGCGCATCGGCCAGTTTTTGCAGGTTTTCCGGCTGCGGGTATTTTTTTCCTTTTTCAATTTCGTTCAGGTACGACACCGAGATACCGGTGCGTTTGCCGAGTTCTTCGAAATTCCAGCCCCGTTCCTGCCGGAACTGGCGGACTTTCAATCCCAGTACGATGCGTTGTTGTTGGGTTCTGGCCATTTAAAGGGCAAATGTAGTGATGAGTGATGAGTGATAAGTGATGAGTGATGAGCGATAAATGATGAGTGATGCGTGATGAACAAAAAGGTACTGTTTGGAAATCTGTGTTAAATACTATTGTGTTTGTGGTTTAATTTGCTGATTTTCAACATCTTAATAAAAATAAAAAAAGGTAAAAACCCGGATTTTTGAATGCTGCCAACAAAAAAATAAATTTTTACTTTTGGGCTCAACTCATCACTTATCACTTATCACTCATCACTCAAAAAATGCGTCAACAAATCGTAGCCGGCAACTGGAAAATGAACAAGACCCTTGACGAGGGCACGGAACTGATCAAAAGCGTACTGGAAAAACTGGAACAACGTCCGCGCGGGCCGGTGGTCTTTGCCACGCCGTTCCCGTTTTTGCTGGCAGCTGCCAAAATCCTGAAAGTGCGCAAGGGCTTTTACCTGGCGGCCCAAAACTGCCATCACGAGGAAAAAGGCGCTTATACCGGCGAGGTATCGGTTGACATGCTGAGTTCCGTCGGCGCCGAATATGTCATTATTGGTCACTCGGAGCGGCGGCAATATTTTAAAGAAACGAACGAACAACTGGCCAAAAAAGTAAACCTCGCCCTGGGCAAAGGGCTGTTGCCGATCTTTTGTTGCGGCGAACCATTGGATATTCGCGAAAAAGGCACTCACGTCGGGTACGTGGCCAAACAGCTGAAAGCCAGTCTGTTTCACTTGCCCACGGCCGAATTTCGCAAGGTCGTGATCGCCTACGAACCCATCTGGGCTATCGGCACCGGACGGACGGCCAGCACCGAACAGGCGCAGGAAATGCACGCCGCCATACGGGTGCTGCTCGCCAAAAAATACGGCAAGGATGTGGCCGACGGTACCTCCATCCTGTACGGTGGCTCCTGCAACGCGCAAAACGCGCCTGACTTGTTCCGGCAGCCGGATGTGGATGGCGGCCTCATTGGCGGCGCCTCGCTGAAAGCAGATGATTTTGTGGCGATCGTGAACGCGATGAAGTAAGGATAAACAATACGGGTACTGCAATACAGGCTGTCTCTCCGAATTGCGGATGCTCCGTTTGAATATAGATGTGCAATTCCGGGCGGACCATATCGCCGCGAA
>JAKLJF010000062.1:11609-13915 GCA_023151335.1 Thermoanaerobaculia bacterium
GGGCGTTGCGTGATGGCACAAACCGGTTTCTGCGTTTTCATCTGGCGAATATGCCTAATTTGTTCTGGTTGATTTGTCTTTTACGTTTTGCCTGCTCTATACATTTACCGCTTTCCCCGCACTAAATCCAGTACCGGATCGCGGCCATCCCGGAAGGCAGAAAAAGGCAGCTCAACCGGGGTATCGATGCGAACTTTATCCGGGTTGCCGGGCACTGCACTGACCTGGCGGGTGCCATGAAATACCTGGATACGGCTGTTGGGCAAATAAAAGGTTTGCACGTTGCCGAAATGATTGGGCCGTTGAGCCGGCGCCTCACCGATCATCGTGGCATTGGTCAGTTGTGAAAATGTGGCCGCGATTTCCACGGCCGCTCCATCGGAATACCGGTTGGTGGCTACGTAAACGCGGTTGGGCAGGTTGACAAAAGGCAGCGCGGCTATTTTTTCTGCCAGGGCGATGCCGTCGGCGGGATCGCCGCCGTAGTTGAAGCGCAGGTCGAAAAAGAATCGCGCGCCCGGGTACTGGTCGAGCAGCCGGAACACCGAATCGACGACGGGTTGGAAGGGTGGCAGCTGGCTGGCTACCGCCGAATCGCCGACAGCGAGCGTCATTTCCTGGCCCATACAGGCGTTGTACTGAAGGTAAACGATACTGTCCTGCGCCAGCCAATGCAGGCTGAACACCTGTTTGATGGGATTCCAGCGCAGGTCCGGCGATTTGGGTACAAATTGCGCCGGCTGGGCGCTCGCCCGGTCTTTTTGAAAGTCGATAGGATGTACTTTCAGGAAATAACGTTGTCCTTTGTCGTCGACAACCAGCAGGGCCAGGGTATCCGTTCCGGAAACGCCGGCCATTCGTATCGCTTCCGGAAACCGAAGCCATTGCGGGCCGTCTTTCCGGGGCGACTCCTCGTTCTCCCTGCCGAAAAAACGCGATATTTTTTCCAGGGCAGCTTCCGGTTTCATGCCATTGATTTCCAGTACGCGTTTTCCCAGTGCAGGGGCAAATTTTTTTACCGTGGCGCTCACGTACAGGCCATCGGCATACCAACCGAAGCCAATGGGTATTACCGGACGTTGTTGCAGCAGCGGCGTCAGTTCAAGAAAGGTGTGGGCATCGCGGGCTTTGGCCACAATGGATTGCAATTCGAGGGCCACTTGCAGGTCGGTCTTTCCTTCGAGCCTGTTCCGGAGTGCTGCCAGGTCGGCTTCAAAGTTGGGTTGCGGATAGTACCGGTACAATCCCGGATGCCGTTTGGGCAGTTCGCGTTGCAGAAAATCAATGTCGGCCTGCCAGCGTTCGGCGGAGGTGGGTTGCGCCTGCGCCGATAAAATCTGAAGCGTACAAATGAATAAGGAAAGTAATGAGACTCTCATATACTGTGAACAAATACCTGGTTCCGAGACCGCTCTGATCCGGCAACGTGTGCTGTTATGGTTAGTTATGCTAAAACCAGCCCGTTTTTTTACGCCGGCTGCTGCTGCTCCCGCCCAGACCGAGCACGCCCAGCAGGCCGCGGGTGAGTTCGCGGGCCACGGTACGGCCGATCTGCCGGGTGGTGGGGTTGCTGATAACCTGTTCGAACACGGTTTTTTCCTGCCGCGTACTGCCGCGGGGCGCAGGTTTTTCGGCCTCCTGTTTGGCTGAGACTTGCTCTGCTTCAAGGATTTTTTCGTGCAGGATCTCGTAAGCGCTTTCCCGGTCGATCACCTGGTTGTATTTGCGCACCAGTACCGATCGTCCGATGATGTTATCGATTTCAGTGGGTGTCAGTACGTCCATCCGTGTTTCCGGCGCGCGCATAAGGGTGTGCGCCAGGGGGGTGGGGATGCCTTTTTCATTCAGCACGCTGACGAAGGCTTCACCGATACCGAGGTTGGTCAGCAGGTCTTCGGTTTGATACCATTTGGTGATCGGATAGTTTTCAGCGGCCAGTTTGATGGCTTTGCGGTCTTTGGCGGTGAACGCGCGCAGGGCGTGCTGCACTTTCAGTCCCAATTGCGCCAGAACGCTGTCCGGAATGTCGGCCGGATTCTGGGTGATGAAAAAAATACCAACGCCTTTCGAACGGATGAGTTTGATGATGGCTTCCAGTTGTTGCATCAGGGCCGGTGTGGCTTCCTGGAAAACCAGGTGGGCTTCATCCACGAAAATGCACAGTTTCGGTTGGTCCATGTCGCCCTCTTCGGGGAAGGATGAATAAATTTCAGCCAGCATTTGCAGCATAAAGGTGCTGAACAACTTGGGACGGTCCTGGATATCGGTCAGGCGGACGATGCTGATGACGCCCCGGCCGTTTTCGT
>JAKLJF010000630.1 GCA_023151335.1 Thermoanaerobaculia bacterium
CCCGCTGGCGCTGCTCCAGCACGGCCAGCTCGGCTTTCAGCTGGTTGAGTTGGCTGTCGCTGTCGAGTATGGAACTTGGTATGGATACCTGGCCGATGCCTTTGTCGGCGCCTACTTTGATGGTGCCGTCGGCATTTTGCACCACCGTTTCGCCTTGTTCGATAAGCCAGGCCACTTTGAGTGCGTTGATACGGTCCTGGACGGCCTTGCGTTTGAGGCGGAGTTCGTCGATCAGTTGCTGGCAGGCGGCCGTTCGGAACGCCAGGCCGTTGCGGATGTTGGCTACCACGAGGGGCTCTTCACAGTAATTGGAGTAGGGGGTGGTTGGATTTTCGCGTTTGACATAACAGAATTCTACGATCCCGGCTTGTTGTTCGAGGTTGAAATCCTCCCAGGGAGTACCGGTTGTGCAGTCGAACCGGTACACGCTTTGCGGATCGCCGCCCGATATACGTTCAATAATAACCTCTCCCTGGTTTTTGAGGCTGTTCAAGGTGAAGTAGATATCTGCGGAATGGTGGATCTGCCAGACGTGGGTAGTTTCATGTATCAGTACTTGCCCCGGGATTTCCCCACCCTCATACTGATCGAGGACGCCCATTGCATTGTAGTATCCCTTGTTGCCCAAGTTCATCAGGATTGTGCCACCGTCCGCCGTTGGCCACACGAAAGCCGCTTTCCCCAGCCCCAAGAGGTTGGTGATGATAATTTTATCCCGCGGCGGCAGGGTGTTGGCGAAAATTTTGGTATTAACGAAGGTGTATTCCGCGAAGGTCATTTCGCGGTAGCGGGGTATGATCACACCGTCGTCGAGGAACAGCGCTTGCGCGATGCCGAAGGCCTGGGCGAATATGGCGCCCGCTCCGTCGAGGAATACGCCGGCAATGGATTTGCCGCCTTCCCAGACGAGTTCCGCGAAGTTTTCGAAAAAATCGCCGATGAAGTCCAGAATTCCGAAGGTTACCACCTGGGTGGAGGAGAACAGGTTGATGGTGTAGGTTTGGGTGGGGCTGGCGCCGAGGCTCGTCAGCCCCTGGGCTTGTTTGTCGCCGAGGGTTGCCGAAAAGTTGGCCTCGTAGCGAAGCCCGGTGCGTCCGCTGCCGTCGTTGCCTTTTTGGTCGAAGCGCACGGTTTTGTACTGTTCGGGGTAGGCGCTCAGGTGGTACACGAGGGCGTATTTGGCGGCGCCCTTAATGCTGAGCGGCAGGTTTTTAATGTTAAATTTCAGGTTGACCGTGCTGCCGGCCACTTCCGCCGTGAGCGGGATGCTGGCGCCGCTCCATTTTTCCCGGAGGTAGATTCGGGTAATGGGCGTTTTGGCGCCGTTTTGGTCCGAAAGCACGTCGATGTAGCGGACCGACCAGACTTCCAGTTGCAAAGCCGTTTTTAACAAGCTGCCGCCGTGCTGGGCTTTGAGTGCGTCGTAAAAATCTTTGTTGACCGTGATTTTGCCGGATACCTGAGCTTGAGTCATACTTGCAGACCACAGGAGCAGGAAAAAGAGGGCGCATGACAAAGGGAATGTTCTCATAATGATGTGGATGGGTTAGGAGATGAAGGTTTCGCCGCCCGTTGGGAGGCATCGTTTGAAACCTTTGTTCAGCTAACCCCGCCGGGGTACCCTGGGAAATTGCTCAAATCTCAAATTGGAAAATTCAAACGGTACCTTTTCAGGCCCTGACAGGCGCCTGGAAATTGTCACCAATACCCTCAATAGCCAACAAAATGCACTAAAAAACATAGTTTTTGCCAAAAGCAGCCAAATTTACATAAATTTGGTTATTACAACAGCCAAATTTATGTAAATTTGGCTGTTTAAAAATCGATAAAATGATTGACAGGCTTATAAGCACCCGCATCCAGGAGCGTTTGGGCCGGAAAAAAGCCATTCTGCTTTTAGGGCCCCGACAAACGGGGAAAACCACGCTGGTAAAAAAAATTATGGCCGGCTATCCGGGGGGTGCCATATATTTAAACGCGGATGAACCGTTTGACCGCCAGCGCCTGACCGATGTATCGTCGGCCCAGTTGCGCCAACTCATTGGCAACAACCAACTTGTGGTGATCGATGAAGCGCAGCGAGTACCGAATATCGGCTTGACACTCAAATTGCTGGTGGACCAATTGCCCGAAAAACAAGTGCTGGCCACGGGTTCTTCCTCGCTTGATTTGGCGAACAGTATTCACGAACCCCTTACCGGGCGTTTGTTTGTCTTTCACCTGCTTCCTGTGTCCTGGCAGGAATGGGCAACGCATACCGGCGCGTTGGAGGCCAACCGCGCTTTGGAGCAACGCTTGCTTTATGGCTCTTATCCGGATGTGTTAAATAGCCCCGGCGATGAGACCGCGATGCTTTCCAGTATTGCTGCCGGGTATCTGTACAAAGACATCTTCTCGTTTGGAAACATTCGCCGGCCGGAAGTTTTGGAAAAACTGTTGCAAGCATTGGCCTTACAGATGGGCAACGAAGTCTCCTACAACGAACTGGCCAACTTGCTCAAAGTGAACAAGGACACCGTCAGCAATTACATCGATATGTTGGAAAAATCCTTCATCGTCTTCCGCCTTCCGCCGCTAAGCCGCAATCTCAGGAAAGAAATTGCCAGTTCGCGTAAAGTTTATTTTTACGATACCGGGATACGAAACATGCTCATCAACAACTATAACCCCCTCGCCTTACGCCAGGACGTGGGGGCGCTTTGGGAAAATTTTTTAATCAGCGAACGCAAAAAGCGCAATCTGTATTCCATGCATCTGCACAGCGCATACTTCTGGCGTACGCACGACGGTCAGGAAATTGATTATGTGGAGGATGCCCACGGCACACTTTCCGCCTTCGAGTTCAAATGGAATGCCGCCCGGAATGCCAAAATACCCCGCGCTTTTGCCGACGCTTACCCCGGCGCAACATGGTCGGTTGTTAACCCGGATAATTTTTCGCAATTTGTTTCCGATACGCCGTGATAACCAGCCCACCACATTGACCTCATTGACCACATTTTATTTCAGCTTCCCCATATTCCCGATCCCCACAAACCCCGCCCAATAGAACGGGTGCGCCGCCTGCCCCCGGTGGCGTTTCAGGTAGTCGAGTTTGGCCTGCCGCAGGGCCTCGTCTTTGAGCATGCCCTTGCGCAGGTTGCGGTAAAAATCCAGCATCAGGTCTTTGGTTTTCGAGTCGCTCACACTCCACAACGAGGTGACGATACTTTTGGCGCCGGCATAAGCAAAGGCGCGGGCCAGCGAAATGATGCCTTCGCCGCCCTGGAGCTCGCCGATGCCGGTTTCGCAGGCGGAGAGGGTGACGAGGTCGGCGTTGATCAGGAGGTTGTAGATGTCGCGGGCGTAGAGGAGTTCGTGTTGGGCGCTGTCCGCGGGGTTGGCAAACACCAGGAAACAATAGTCGCCGGCACGGTCGTTGGCCTGGCCGTGGGTAGCCAGATGCAGGATACGCGCCCGGGAGGCGTTTTCTGTAAAAGCTGATTTGGAGGCCTCACCGCCGATAAAGGCCTGGCCTTTCATCATTTTGGCGCCCCGGAACACTTCTTCGCCCGAATGGGGCAGCGGCCGAAGGTCTTTGCGCATATTGTCGTCGTATAGAAACAGGCTGTCCAGCAGCGTGGTGTCGCCGTCGTAGTGGGGCGCAAAGCCAAGAAAGTTCAGCGTGGGTTGTTGTTTGTGTTTGCGATAAAGCATTT
>JAKLJF010000631.1 GCA_023151335.1 Thermoanaerobaculia bacterium
TGGGTAATCGGGAGTCCGCCGCGGCGGAAGGGGTCGGGTTTCACGCGCAAGGCGAAAAGCCTAAAAACCTTAAGTCAACGGCATTGCCCTGAAGGGGAGTTGATGGCGGGTAATTTGGGATAAAGTCTCCGGGTAACCCGCCATCAACTCCCCTTCAGGGGTAGGGGGTAGGGGGTAGGGCGCCCGGCCAGGCTTACGTCGCCCGCCCGACGAAACCCCGGTTTCCGCGGCGCCGTGTTGCGCGGAAATTTAACTTGCACAGGCAAATAATAAACCCGGCGCCCCGATGCAGCTATACCTCGATTCTTACGGCGCATTTCTGGCCGCGCGCAACGGCATGTTCGCGGTACGCACCCGCGCGGGCGGCGAGCGCACCTTTGCCGTGCGCGCGGTGCAGGCCATTTTGCTCACCAAAGCCACCGGCATGAGCACCGACGCCGCGTTGCTGGCCGTCTCGAACGACATCCCGGTGCTCCTCATCGACGCCAACACGCATTACCCGCTGGCGCAGGTGACGAGCGGGCAGCCCGGCTCCATCGCGGCTATCCGGAAGAACCAGGCGTTTTTCGCCCGTTCGGCGGAGGGATTCAACTGGGCGGCCGGGCAGCTGGCCGACAAGATCGCCGGGCAGCGCGCCCTCCTGTTCCGCATGGCCGGACACGCCGCCGCCCCGCCCGGCTTCGGCGCCGATGCGCGCCTGGCCGACCGTGTGCTTTCGGCCCTGGAAAAAGAATTCCGCAAACCCTTGTCCGCCGCCGGATTCGACGCCGACACGGTGGCCGGACGGTTCCGGGGGCAAGAAGGCACGGCCTCGCGGCTGTATTTCAATCAGCTGGCAAAATTGCTCGCCGGGAGGTGGCCGGCGGTACCTGAAGAGGTATTATTTCCCGGTGCGGATATGAGCGGTTCTGGTCCGGATTTGCAGAAAGGGCAGGAGGAAATCCGCGATCCGCAATCCGAATTCCGCAACCGTCAGAAACGCCCGGCTTACGATCCTTTCAACGCCCTGCTGAATTATCTGTACGGCATGCTGTACACCTCCGTGCATTTGTCATTGCTCAAAGCCGGCCTCGATCCCTACATGGGCGTGCTGCACGCCGACCGCTACGGCGCCGCGCCCACGCTGGTGTTCGACGCCATCGAGCCCTACCGCCCCTGGGCCGACGAGGTGGCGCTCGGCCTGGCGCTCGAAGGGCGCATCGGGCCGGAATCGTTCGAACCACGCGACGACCCCGGCGCGGGCCTGTGGCTGAGCGGGCCGGGCAAAGACGTGGTGATCGAAACCATGCTGGCTTTCCTCGAAGCGCCCGCGCCGGATGGCGGCGGCATGCAGATCAAACGGCGAACGCAAATGGACCGGCGGGCGCGGGAACTGGCGGTGCGGCTGAAGGATATGGCCGTCCTATAACTGTACATTGAACATTGGTCATTGTACATTGAACATTTCAAAAATTATAAATTATAAAATTAAAAATTTGAAATGACCAATGTTCAATATTCAATAAAAAACACACCATACTATGAAAATACTGCTACTTCTTCTACTGCTTGCAATACCGCTCGCCGCCCCGGCCCAGGATCCCGACATCGAAGCCGACGAACAGGCGGCTTTCGAGGAGTTTTTCCGCAGCAGCGAGCTGGAAGGCGAAACGCCGGTGGGCCGCCGCGGCAAAAACAAACGCGTCAGCGTGCCCCGCGGCGCCGTGCGACTGGGTTGCGTGTGCATGGACGACACGCACAGCCCGGCGCGCAGCACCGGCGCGTGCAGCGGACACGGCGGCGTGCGTTACTGGCTCTACCGCACCCTCGAAGGCGACACCGTGCGCGTGCTCACGGCCCGGCACGAGCAGCATCCGCACCCGCTCGACAGCGCCGAACGCAGCGCACTCAACCGCCCCGCCGCCGCCAGCCGCCGGCAAACGGCTATCGGCCCCGGACAGCCCGTTTTCGTGGTGCTGCCCTCGCCGGCGGCGCCCTATTCCGCGCTTCCGGTAGCCGCCAACGATACCGATTGGTACGAAGCGCTCGGCTTCGGCGCCGGCGGAGCGTTTACCCTGCTGGCCGTGCGTCTATTGTTGGGATGGAGTGAAAAACAAACGCCACTGATCCGCGATGCACTACATTATCTGCTACGACATCGAAAACGACCGCCTGCGCGAAAAGACGGCAAAAACGCTCGACCGCCACGGCTGTAGCCGCGTGCAGCGTTCGGTGTTCGTCGCGCCGGAACTCACGAAAAAACAACTGCTGCGCCTGCAGGCCGACCTGCAACGCCTGCTCGCCGGACACCTCGCCCCCGGCGACAGCCTCCTGGTTGTGCCCCTGCGCGACGAACACCTGACCGAAATCCATATCCTGGGACTTAACAACATACTTACGCACTTTGAAGAAAAACCTTTGAAAATTATTTTATAACCCCTAACTTGCCGCCGTAAACGCCTGATCCGGCAGAATTAATGCATGACAGGCGCTACGGATCTAAATCATAGTCCGGCTAAGGCAGGATTGCGACAACAGCATCTACTACTTTGAAGTCTAGCTCCCACCTTTATCTAAATCATAGTCCGGCTAAGGCAGGATTGCGACATCATAGAATGCCTTATCACGCTAAAGTAACAGGATCTAAATCATAGTCCGGCTAAGGCAGGATTGCGACAGGAGATTGTGCCAGTATCGGGTCCAATCTTTTTATCTAAATCATAGTCCGGCTAAGGCAGGATTGCGACGCGTCTTTTATTACGGCACGGTAATTTATTGATTCCGATCTAAATCATAGTCCGGCTAAGGCAGGATTGCGACTCGTTAATATCATCCAGCACCATCTTACGGAGGGATCTAAATCATAGTCCGGCTAAGGCAGGATTGCGACCTGGGAGAACAATTGACGAAAGCGTACAATGAAGCATGATCTAAATCATAGTCCGGCTAAGGCAGGATTGCGACATTTGGTCAACACTTGTTATCCAGAACACATACTGCATCTAAATCATAGTCCGGCTAAGGCAGGATTGCGACTGATCAGAAAGTTGGTTCAAATTAAATTAAGTCGTGATCTAAATCATAGTCCGGCTAAGGCAGGATTGCGACAATACAATGGTTCTTGGTTATATTTTGGAGTTTCATCTAAATCATAGTCCGGCTAAGGCAGGATTGCGACTACTGATTAATTGGATTAATACTAATATTCAAAGTATCTAAATCATAGTCCGGCTAAGGCAGGATTGCGACCAATTCCAACATTTCCAGAAACATTTATTTCAAGTATCTAAATCATAGTCCGGCTAAGGCAGGATTGCGACAGGGGGAAAAAGAAGTAACACATGGTTACTTTGTATCTAAATCATAGTCCGGCTAAGGCAGGATTGCGACGATGCTATATTAGATCAAATATTTTTTTCTTTCTATATCTAAATCATAGTCCGGCTAAGGCAGGATTGCGACTCATCAATATTTATTCTCACAGAAAGGTATCCGTTATCTAAATCATAGTCCGGCTAAGGCAGGATTGCGACTTCACAATCACAGATGCTTGTAAAGTTCTTATAGGTATCTAAATCATAGTCCGGCTAAGGCAGGATTGCGACTTTTTTTCAGTTTTACAATCCAACAATGTATCCATATCTAAATCATAGTCCGGCTAAGGCAGGATTGCGACAGTTTTCTTTACTTCGTGTAAAGACAATTGTGAATCTAAATCA
>JAKLJF010000632.1 GCA_023151335.1 Thermoanaerobaculia bacterium
GATTTCTGCTGCACACCTTCGGACTGGGATTGCGCTGGTACGTGTCGGGCCGGGCGCCCTGGAGCAACGGTTACGAATCGATGATCTATATCGGCTGGACGACGGTGCTGGCCGGACTGATCTTCGCGAGAAGGTCTATGGGCGGCCTGGCGGCTACCTCGGTGTTGGCGGCTACCATTATGATGGTGGCCGGCCTGAGCTGGCTCGACCCGGAAATTACGCCGCTGGTGCCGGTGCTGAAGTCCTACTGGCTGACCATACACGTATCGCTGGAAGCCGGCAGTTACGGTTTTCTGGTGCTGGGCGCCATCATCGGCGTACTGAACCTGATCTTTATGATCTTTGCCAACCACAAAAACAAGGATAATATTTACCGGATGGTGCGGGAACTGAGCTATATCAGCGAAATGACGCTTTACGGCGGGCTTTTTATGATCAGCGTCGGCACTTATCTCGGCGGCGTGTGGGCCAACGAATCGTGGGGCAGGTACTGGGGCTGGGACGCCAAGGAAACCTGGGCGCTGGTGACCATTCTGGTCTACTCTTTTATCCTGCACATGCGGTTTATACCCGGTTTGCGCGGTTTTTATGCGTTCAACGTAGCCACCCTTTTCGGATGGGCCTCGGTGATGATGACCTATTTCGGGGTAAATTACTACCTCTCCGGGCTGCATTCGTATGCCGCGGGCGATCCGGTGCCGGTGCCGCCGTTTATCTATTATACGGTAACGGCGTTGATCGTTATCAGCCTGCTGGCCTTGTGGCGGCACCGCTGGTATCTGCGTTCTGCGAAAGCCGGAGCGGCTATTTGACCACCGCTCCTTCCATGATGACATTGTACTTGTAGCCGGCGCCAAAGTCCTTGTTCAGCGCAATGACGCCTTCCAGCGTAACGACGCTGCCGAGCTGAACCATTTCGGTGGTGGTAATAGTCAGGTCGAAATTATTGGCTGTGCCATCCTGCACATGCACCCAGTTGCGGCCCATGATCATGGGATTGAGCTTCACGACTTTACCGGTCACCTTGATCGTTTTTCCCTCGTATTTGCCCGGGTTGGCGAGCAGATCGGCAATTTTGACCGCGCCGGCTGCCCGCTTGATGTCGGTGGGCGGGGCAGTGGCTTCGGCGCTCTGTGTTTGGGCAAGCGCCTGATCGACGGCGGAGCCGGTGGCCGCGTCGGCAGGTTGGGTGGAAATACCGGAGACCAGGTAAATCGTTTCAAAAACCCGGTTGTATTCCCTGCTGGCAAAGTTCTTTTTCATCAGCCCGCCCTGGTAGTAATAAGTGGCCCCGATCTGAACGGGGGTTTTAGGGATGGCGATCCAGAAACTTTCGCCGTTTTCATTCACCCGCAAATAGGTGTATTTTTCCGTGTTGAGGGCTTCTTCCACCACTACTTTGTGTTCGGCGGCGGGCTGCTGGACTTCCACTCCCGGCAATGCCTGCGAGACTGCGCTGGCGTTGCTGCCGGCAGGCTCGCTTTCAATCACTTTCGGGCCGGAATCGCAGGCGTTCAGTAACAGGGAAATTGTCAGGGCGATATAGAAAGCGGATATTCTCATCAGTATGTTTTTTATTTGTAATAATCGGTAAAAGTAGCCTTTCGGCGGCGTAAAAAAAGATCAAAAACGCTGCATCAGTCTGGTGTTGACCAGAAGAAAGTCATTACCCTGACTGTCGAACGTTTGTTCAAAAAAGACATAAAAGCCCAGTTTCTTCAGGATCTGCCAGGATATACCGGCGCCCACGACATTCTGGTTGGACTTAAATCCGTAGACCGGAAAATCGTAATCCACCCTGCGGTAATAGAGCTCCGTGTTTACTTTTCCCTTGAACATATCTTTCATCAGGCGCAGGCCGTATATTCTGCTGTTGATATAACTGGTTTGAAGGAAGTTGGCCGTCAACATGGCCGAGGTTTTAATTCCCGGTATCTGGTTAAAATTCAGGTAGGTGTTCAGGTTTTTTGCCTCGTTGGCATTGCTCTTCTGGAAACGCCAGCTGGCGTTCGCGCCCACGTTGATCAATTTTACGGGACGGAAACTCATACCGAACCGCAATCCCTGGCGGGTCTCCTGATCAATGATCTGGTCGATGTAGCTTTTATAGGATTCGTAATAGATAATATTCTTCCGGTTGTCGTAAGACAGCATGGCGTTCAGATTTCTGGAGAAGCGGTAACGCAGGGAAACGAACAGGTTGGTGAGGCTTGGTTTGTTCTGCACTTCATTGTTGAAGTTTTGGTACAAGTCCACTTCCATTGATCCGAATAAATTGAGGTTTTTCATCAGATCGTCGGTATGCTGGAAATAGACAAAGCGCCGGTCCACGGCCGATTTGTTCCGTTGTTCAATGATGCCCAAAGTACTTTGATGGTACTTCTCGTTTTGTTTGGACCCCAGGCCAAAATAAACCCCTGCCTGCAGCAGGTCGGGGTTGATACTGTAATCGCTCAGATCAGGTCGCGCTCCCCCAATAGCGCCAAAGTAAAAATGCCCGATGCCCTTTTCAAACTGAAGGCCGTCAACGGCGCCCAGGCTGGCTATTTTAGGGTTGATTTTTCTGCCCAGCACCAGGTTCGTGGATTCACTGAAGTCATATTTTACCGATAGTGCGTAGATCTTTAGGGCGTCGAACAGGTTGCTGTCCACCGCGGCCCAATCATGGAGCGTATGCCGGAAAACCACATATACGTCCGTGGAAAATTTGGATTGTTGAATATTGTTTCCCTGCATTGAAAAGGAGTAACGCATGCGCGTAGTCTCCCTGCTGTCCGAAAAATTGCTGTACGACGCCGCGGATAAGCGGGCCCTGATCTTTTGTTTCGGGTGGTATTTTGATTCCTGCACACCTTCCGTTTCGCGGGCCAATTGCTCGGGCGTTTTATCCTGGCCTGGCGCCGGTTGGGTTTCCACCTGCTCTTTTCGTGTTTTGGGGGCAGGTTTCTGCTTTCCTTCCGGCTTTGGCGCTTCCGGCATTACCCTGGCTACTATTTCCGTAGCAACCGGGACAGGATCGGTGGTCAGTTTTGAGCAGACACAGGAAACGGATGATTTATTGGTTACGCGCAATGCCGGCAACAGATTTTCACCTTTTTGGAGGAATAAGGTATCGCCAATGTTTATCCCTTTTGTGGAGGCAAATTTTACGTAAACATTTTGCGAGGAAACATAAGATACGGCGCCTTTTTCCAGGGCCTGCTGGGCCTGAACCGTTGCATTGTTTAAAAGGCAAAAAAGTAAAAACAGAAAGTGTCCGTATCTCATGAATCATCCATTTTTTTCCATTCAATGCGTTCCATCCGGATGACAGGCGTAACAGGCGGGGCTGGAGTATACATATCCGGGAACGCCCTGGTGGTCATTGTTCGTTTCCGGATTGACGTGGCAAACGGTACAACTGAAAATTGAAAAATTGCCAGGTGTCGTATGGCAATCGATACACTGATCCCATGCATTTTCGTGCGATCCGCTATAGATCGGGAAATACATGCCGTCGTGGTCAAAATTTGCGGGCACCCAGGCCGTTTCACTATGGCAATTCTGGCAGGTTGTCGGGAATCCGGCTGAAGCGTGATTGGGGTTATTGGCCTGATTATAATCATCCAGGTGGCAACCTGCACAGGTATTCGGCGTATTGTTGTAGTTGCCGTTGTGGCAGGCGGCGCAGTCGTTGGCGATGGCGGCGTG
>JAKLJF010000633.1 GCA_023151335.1 Thermoanaerobaculia bacterium
CCTGCCCTTTCAGATCGGGATGCACGTGAAGATTATCGATCAGCGAGCCCCATTCCGGATCGTGATCGCCCAAAACGCAGACGAAACCGAGTAATTGCGGGCCTTCCGCGGCGAGCCATAGCCATTGGTTTTCCGCCGGCGCAGTCAGGCGTTGTTGCCATACGGAGAGGCGCTCCTGGAAAACCCCGCCGTCGAGATATTCGTCGCGGAGAATACCGCGATAGGTTTTTTGCCAGCTCAGGGCGTGGAGCGCGGCAATTTGCGGGGCATCGGCTGCTGTGGCGTGGCGGAATGGCATTTTTTTATTTCACAAAAAAAAGAATAATACTTTAGCGGCTCCTGCATGTTGTTCAACCCACTGCTGTCCTATGCAAAACTGGCAAATCAAACTTTCTCTCTTCCTCAATTATTTTGTCTTCGCGATCCTGCTCAACAGCGTCGGCACGGTTATTTTACAGGTACAAAACAACTTTGGCGTCAGCCAGTCGGGCGCTTCGGTGCTGGAGGCTTATAAAGACCTGAGCATCGCGCTGGTATCCTTCCTCGTATCGTCGTACATCACGCGCATCGGATACAAAAACGCCATGCTGATCGCGCTGGGGGTGGTGACGGCCGCCTGTTTTGTCATGCCGTTTACGGCCAGTTTCTGGTCCACAAAGTTACTCTTTGCGGCGGTGGGTTCCAGTTTTGCGCTCATTAAAATGTCGGTGTACAGCACCATCGGCCTGGTGACCCGCGACAAAAAGGAACACATCAGCCTGATGAATTTCATCGAGTCGTTTTTTATGGTGGGCATCCTGCTCGGGTATTTTATTTTCAGTTATTTCGTGGGCGACCACGACCCGCGGTCCACGGCATGGCTGAAGGTATATTACCTGTTGGGCGGCATTTCCCTGGCCGCTTTTCTGTTGTTGCTATCGGCGCCGCTGGATGAAAGTTCGGTAAAAGCCGAACCGGGCGGCTCGATGGCCGCCGATTTTGGAAAAATGTTCCGCTTGCTGGCCCTGCCGCTGGTGATTGTGTTTATCATCTGCGCCTTTTTTTACGTACTCATCGAACAAAGCATTATGAGCTGGCTGCCTACGTACAACCAGCAGGTGTTGAAACTACCCTCCGCCCTGAGCATTGAAATGGCGAGCATCCTGGCAGGCTCCACGGCGCTGGGGCGTTTTCTGGCGGGCATTTTATTAAAAAAACTGAACTGGCATACGGTGCTGAGCGCCTGTCTGGTATTGGCCGCCGGACTGGTGTTGCTGGCAGTGCCGCTGGCGCAGGGCGCCGGCGAACGCACGGTGACCGGCTGGGCCGACGCGCCGCCCGCCGCTTTTGTGTTTCCCCTGATCGGACTCCTGCTGGCGCCCATTTATCCCGCCATTAATTCACTGATTTTAAGCGCTTTGCCGGTGCAGCAGCACGGACTGATGTCAGGGCTGATCATCATTTTCTCTGCTTTGGGCGGCACCACCGGCTCCATAATAACCGGCAATATTTTCGAACATTTCGGCGGGCAAAATGCTTTTTATTTTTCACTGCTGCCGATCGGGATCATGCTGGTGGCGTTGTATTTTTTCAGGAAGATGGTGAAGTAGTTCACCATTTCTCAAAATTCGCTCAGAAACAAAGGAATATATCATTGAAAATGGAGCAAGCGTATTTTCATATCGAATCTTTATCTCCCCTGTACGAAGCCGTACAAACCGCATCCATTTTCCCAGACTCCAAATATTTCACCGATTGCGTGCCGAAACGGCGCGCAGGCGAAATACTGGCGGCCTACGAAACGGCGCAAAAGCAGCCCGGTTTCGACCTGAAAACGTTTGTCGAAACGTATTTCGAGCCGCCGAAAAATCCGGATACGGGATATAGCCCGGACAATAAATCCATCGGTGAACACCTGAACGCCCTGTGGGACGTGCTCACCCGCAAGCCCGATACGCGGGGCGGTACGCTGATCCCGCTGCCCAGACCCTATATCGTGCCCGGCGGGCGGTTCCGGGAAATATATTACTGGGACAGCTATTTTACCATGCTCGGGCTGCAGGTGTCCGGCCGCGTGGATATTATTCAAAACATGGCAGACAACTTCGCCTACCTCGCCGACACCCTCGGTTTCATTCCCAACGGCAACCGGACGTATTACCTGGGCCGTTCACAGCCGCCTTTTTTCGCGGCAATGGTAAGCCTGCTGGCCGAAGAAAAAGGCCCGGATATATGGCGGCAATACCGTCCGCAACTGGAAAAAGAATATCATTTCTGGATGCGGGGCGAACAACAGGTATCCACAGAGCATCCCGCCCATCGCCGTGTGCTGCGCATGCCCGGCGGCGAAATACTGAACCGCTATTGGGATGACAACGACACGCCCCGGCCGGAAGCATTCATCGAAGACGTACACACCGCGCGGCAATCCGAAAATCCGCCCGCCGTGACGTACCGCCACATTCGCGCTGCCGCCGAATCGGGCTGGGATTTCAGCAGCCGCTGGTTTGCCGACGGGCAAAATATGGCCACGATTCAAACAACCGACCTTATACCGGTCGATCTCAACTGCCTGCTGTATTTTTTGGAAATATCCTTGTCGGAAGCATACGAATTGTCGGGCGATACCGCCTGGGCAGGTTATTACCATCATAAAGCGCAACAACGCCGCTTAGCCATTTTAAAATACGGCTGGAACGAAGCCGCCGGTTTCTTTTCCGATTACCACCACACCGGACAAAAACAATCGGAACAACTGACCCTGGCCGGCGTTTTCCCGCTGTTTTTTAATATTGCCGCGGCCGAACAAGCCCGGAAAGTAGCCGAAACCGTGGAGCGAAAGTTCCTGTTTCCCGGCGGCCTCGCCACTACCCTGCATCGCACCGGCCAGCAATGGGATGCTCCGAACGGCTGGGCGCCCCTGCAATGGATCGCGTACAAGGGTATTAAAAATTACGGCTTCCATGAATTAGCCGCTAAAGTTCGCCGGGCCTGGATGCAGCACTGCGAAAAAGTGTACGCCGAAACCGGAAAAATGATGGAGAAATACAATGTGATGGAACTGAACCTGCCGGCCGGCGGCGGCGAATACCCGAATCAGGACGGGTTTGGGTGGACGAACGGGGTGTATTTGAAGTTCATCTCAGAGCAGTAGTAAAATTACTCCCGTTGGGCGTGCAGCGCCCTTCGGCATGGTAAATGGCTTCCAGATTCGCCCCGGCGTATTCGATGCCGGCGACGTAGTTTTTCGTCACCCCGCCGGCCAGTTTGGTCAGTTTTTCGCCGTCGGCGGTGTAGGTGAGCAGGATATATTCATCGGCGAGGTTGTTGATGGCGTGCGGCAGGTTCAGGTGGTTGTAGGCGATGGTCAGGTCTTTGTGCTTATCCTGGGTCATATTACCATTGGCGTCGTACAGGTAGTGATCGCCGATGACGGAGTTTTTATACTTGAAGCCTTTGGTGATGCTGCCGGCATCTGATTTGGCGATCACAAACGATCCGGGACGGTCGTGCTGTATGTGTACGCGAGGGTGTCGATGGCGCCGAAGGTGCTTGTTCCACTGATAAGCCCCTGACGATTATAGGCTTTTACAGCAATTCTCGGTTTGTAAATATTTTTTATACGATAGACCGCGAAGCGGTCAAATTTGAATAGCCCCGGGTTGCAACCCGGGGATTCTGGCGCGCCCGGTTTACAACCACGAAGTGGT
>JAKLJF010000634.1 GCA_023151335.1 Thermoanaerobaculia bacterium
ATTTTTATGGCCCTCAAAGCGTTTTACCGCCTCATACGACGCGCACGGCCAATGGCTTGTCCACCCTGAACTACGAAAGCCTGATATCCTGCGTGCTGGCGGCCATCCCGGCGGAGGTGTTCAGCCGGCTCATGCGCGAAAATACCGAGATATACCGCTTTGCCCACACCGTGCTCGAACGCGAACTGCAAGCCAAAACCCGCAAGGAGATCGGCATGGCCGTGCTGCCGGCCCGGGAGCGGCTGCTGGAATTGCGGGCTGTTTTTCCGGCGCTGGAAAACTGGGTGGCGCACGCGCATATTGCCAGTTACCTCGGCATTACGCAGGTGTCGCTGAGCCGGTTGCGGAAGGAAATTGCGCGAGGCGGATGAAAGGGAGCGGGTTTTATCAAATGTTAATGCGCGTCATTAAGGCCGCAAGTCAAATTTGTGGCAAAAATTGTCATGAAAAACGCACTAATTATGCTCACGCTCTTATCCTATCCGCTTGCCGCACAACAAAATGTGTTGATCAAATCGAATGGCGCCGTACTCAATACCTGGATATATCCGAAGAAGAATGCGGAAACAGTGGTATTGTTACACGGCGGTCCCGGTGTGCCGGATCCCATGCAACCTATCATAGAATTGTTAAAAGGCCAGTTTCAAGTTATATATTTCCAGCAGCGTGGCACAGGGGCTTCCGTTTGCCTGAATCGTTCATACAGGATAGAAGACTACATTTCCGATCTGGACGCCGTGGCCACTCACTTTGACCTGAAAAAATTCCACTTGTTTGGCCATTCCTGGGGGGGACTGTATGCGCAAATTTATGCGCAGGAACGTCCGGAACGCTTACATAGCCTGTTTTTGTGCAGCCCATCCTCGGGCACAGGTGAAACGTGGAAACAAACCGAAAAAGAAGTAATGCAATTTAACCGGTCTGTCAGCTCCACATGGCAGTGGCTCAGCATGGGCTGGCGCTCGCTGCTTGGCGCCCTGGGCAGCGACCGGGCTTACCGGCGCATGTTTCGGCAAGTGTTGGAAAACTATGGCGCAAGCTTAGCCGCTGATCCGGCTTCGTATGGTTGGCTCGATGGCGTCGCAGCCGATCCGGTAAATAAAACGCGTAAAAACATCCTGGCCTGGCCGCCACTCCGGCAAACGGACCAATCCCCGTTTCCGGTAACCATCACTTATGGCGCGAAAGATATTTATGGAGAAAGCCGCCGGCAGGTAACAGAGCGTTACCCTGGCGCCGAAGTTTTTACAATATCAAACAGCGGGCATTTGCCATGGATACAACAACCGGAACAATTTGCGGATATAGTGATGAAACACTACAGGCGCGAGGCATATCTTTACCCCTAATTACGTTCAATTATGAAAAGACGCACCTTTTTACAAACTACTGCCATAACCGGCCTCGGCGCCCTCGCCGGCTTTAAAACGGAACCGGTCATCGGCCACGGCGATTTTCGCTACCGCATCAACGCGCGCTGGTGCAAGGCCGACCCGGCAAAACACCCCGTTAAAAACTGCCACGAAATGGTATTCGACAAAAGCGGACGGATATTTATGACCACCGACGATACCCGGAACAATATTCTGATCTTCGGCAAGGACGGCAAGGTGCTCGACGCCTGGGGACGCGACTACCCCGGCGCCCACGGCCTGACGTATCACGACGAAAACGGCGCGGAAATGCTCTACATCGCCGACTACGAGCGGCGCCAGGTGATCAAAACCAACCTCGCGGGAGACGTGGTACGCACCTTCGAATGGCCGGCCGATTCGGGCAAATACAAAAACAAAGACGAGTTCCGGCCTACCGAGACGGCTATCGCACCCAACGGCGACGTATTTGTGGCCGATGGCTACGGCAAAGACTATATCGTGCATTACAACCACGATGGGAAGGTGAAAAATGTGTTTGGCGGCCCGATGCTGCTTAAAAACGCGCATGGCGTTGCGCTCGACACCCGTAACCCTGAAAAACCGGCGCTCCTCGTCACTTCCCGGGCCGAAAACAAACTGAAACGTTTTTCCCTCGACGGCACCTGGCTGGAGACCATTCCCTTGCCCGGCGCTTATATTTGCCGCCCCGTCGTACACGGTGAAAACGTGTATTTTGCCGTGCTCATCAGCGAACTGCCCTGGGACAGCCGCAGCGGCTTTATCTGTATTCTGGATAAAAACAACCGCGTCGTTTCGGCGCCCGGCGCCAACACACCGCGATATCTGCCGGATGGCAGTCTGAAACCGCTCTATCAAACGGTCAAAGTGTTCAAACACCCGCACGACGTGCTGGTCGATCCGGACGGCAACCTGTACGTTGCGCAGTGGAACAGTGACGGCGTTTATCCCCTAAGATTGGAAAGGGTAGCGTAATCACCCCGAATTTTCATTTTAAAAGGACATGAAAATATTATCGCTTATTTTGATTTGTATGCCGGCACTTTTGTGGAGCCAGCGTTATCAGTTGAACAGCCCCAAGATCCTGGCCGACAGCGTTTTTTTCCGGCAAAAAGTCAGGGTTCAACTGGAATTTGACCTGGACAGCGCGGTCATTTCCTACACGGCCGATGGTAAAATCCCTGGGAAAAACGCCCCGGTATACAAGACGCCTTTCACGGTGGACTCTTCCGCGGTGATCCGGGCCAAATCGGATCATCCCCAATTCCTGACCAGTTCGATGGCGGAAAAACACCTGTACAAAGTATCGGCCGTGCCCGACAGTTTTCGCTTGCTGACGATGCCGGACACGGCATATAAAGGCAACGGGGCAGCCTCGCTGTTCGACCTGCAAAAAGCTGGCCGCGACCTGCACGACGGGCGCTGGCTGGGCTTCCGGACCGATTCGGTGGTGGTAACACTGCAATTCGGACAAGCCACCGCCAGCCGCGTCATGCTGCTCAGCACCCTATTCGATCCGGGCGCCTGGATATTCCCGCCCCGAAGCGTGGAGGTATACGGTCAGTCGGGCGACCGACCCTGGATGCCTATGGGACGCTGGATGGCCAAAACGGACACACTCTGGAAAGAGCGCCCGGTCAAATACGACGACTACCTGCGCGTGGTGATGCGCCCGGTGAAAGTGGACCGACTGCGCATCCGGATCATCCCATACGGGCCAATGCCTGACGGGCACCCCCGCGCCGGTACGCGTGCCTGGCTGTTTATCGACGAAATCGCCTTTCAATACTGACCTGGCTCGCCACATAACATGGATATCCTCGGCCGTTTGCATCCGCTACTCGTTCACCTGCCCATTGGCATTTTATTCCTGGCTTTCGGCCTGGAGTGTCTGGCCCGATGGCGACGGCGGGAAGATATCCGGCCTGCCATCGATCTGGCGCTGGCTGCCGGCGCACTCGTGGCCCTTGCCTCGGCAGCTACGGGTTGGCTGCTGTCCCAACAAGGCGGATACGATGACGCATTGTTGCAACGGCACCAATGGCTGGGTTTCCTTGCCACGGCACTGGCTTGGTTGATATGGTGGGGGAAAAACCGTGCCTGGTATTTCCCCGCGTTTGCCGTAATGATCGGAGTGCTTACGGCAACCGGTCACTTTGGCGGCAGCCTGACGCACGGGGCCAATTATTTGTTTGAAAGCAGGCAAACCGATACCGGGCCGGAAACGCCGTCTTTTCAGCCGCCAAATCCGGAAACGCCGGTGTTCGACGCCTTTATTCAACCCATTCTGGA
>JAKLJF010000635.1 GCA_023151335.1 Thermoanaerobaculia bacterium
GCTCCCAGCCTTGTATCCTTCCTTCGAGACGGGTTCATGCCTTGTGAAAGTATCAGGGTTCGCGGGCGTTTGGCTGCCGCTCATAAAAAACGCTTGCGATTTTTGCGCCCGTTCATTCATGATATGCTCCTGCTGGTTGATGCTCTCCTGGTGTACGGCCTCCAGGAAAAGGGCAATGAACTCCGGACTCAATTCATTTTTTTCCCCCCGTTTTTGCAATGCTTCACGCAGGGCGCGGAAGCGTTCGGGCTGTAACACGGCAATATTCTTGTCCTTTTTAATCGCGCCAATCTCTTTCACCAGCTGCATCCGCTGCGCAATGAGATGAATGATCTCCTCGTCGATGTCGTCGATGGCGCCGCGGCAGTTCTCCATACGGGCCAGGAAATCCGGATCGTCGGTCGTAACAGCACGGCGCATCAGGCTGCGGGTCATTTCCCCGAACCGTTCCGGGGTGATCTGTTGGGCGGCGTCGCTCCAGGCTTGCTCCGGATCGGGATGTACTTCCACCATCAGGCCGTCGAAATTAAGGTCGTATGCTTTCTGGGCCGTTTCGGCCAGGATATCGCGTCGGCCACAAATATGACTGATATCGCAGAGCACTTCCAGGCCGGGAAATTCCTGCATCAGGTCGATGGCCATTTGCCAGCGCGGCACGTTGCGGTATTTGGAGTCGCCGTAACTGGAAAATCCGCGATGAATAGCCGCTACCCGCCGAAGTCCGGCCTTATACAGCCGTTCGAGGGCGCCTACCCAGAGTTTATAGTCGGGATTGACCGGGTTTTTCACCAAAACAGGGATGTCGGTTCCTTCAAGGGCGTCGGCGATTTCCTGCACAGAGAAAGGATTTACCGTCGTGCGGGCACCAATCCAAAGCACGTCGATGCCGAATTTGAGGCAATCGTACACATGCTGGGCATTGGCCACCTCGGTGGTCGCCGGTATGCCGGTTTCGATCTTCACCCGTTTGAGCCATTTCAGACCCTGCGTGCCAATGCCCTCGAAGGCGCCGGGACGTGTACGGGGTTTCCAGATGCCCGCGCGAAACAGGTCAACCCCCTGGTCTTTCAAGCCGCGGGCTGTGGTCAGTACCTGCTCTTCTGTCTCGGCGGAACATGGGCCGGCAATAAGGATTGGGCGCTTCAGGTCAAATACCGGTTGGAAGGTCATTTTTTATAATGTGGTCAATGCGTTTAAAATGTGGTCAATGGGGGCAATGGGGTTTCACACTTTTTTCAATTTTTTTTGAAAAAACAAAAACTATAGCGCCGGGGTTGCCGGAAGGATCAGATTTTCCAAATAATTTTCCAGTCTTCCTTCCTGTTGTGCCCTGATCAGCGCCGAACCAATAACGGCGTAATCGGCTACCTCAAGCACAGCATTTACCTGAACAGGGGTGTTGACACCAAAACCGATGCCTACCCGTGTGTTTTTGTCCTGCGATTTGATACGGGAAATGATCTCCTGCAACCGGGGATGTAAACTGAAGGCGCTTCCGGTAATTTTAAAATCAGACATGAGGTAGAAAAAATCGTATCCGGCGGCGATGAGTTGATCGAGGCGCTGGATGGAAATGTTGGCAGCAATGACGGGGACGAGGGAGATTTCGGTGTATGAAACCCCACCACCCCGGCTTTCGGTGCGGGACAGGCCTCTCCTGAACGGGAGGGTGGACAAGGCGCCCCTCGCAGAGGACACAGGACTTGTGGTGTGCCTCCCCTTCAGGGTCAGGGTTTCAAACGCCAGGCTATCGACCGGCAAATCCGGTACAATGATATGCCTTACCCCCATTTCAGTCAAATCCTGCACAAAACGCTCTACGCCGTAAACATAAATGCGGTTCAGATACGACATTACAAAGATCTCCTGTGCCGGATATTTTTCCCGGAGTTTCCGGACAGCAGCCAGGCAGCCGGCAACACCCGCGCCTTGCGCCACGGCCTCTCTGCAGGCAGCAGTGATTACCGGTCCGTCCGCGGTCGGATGTGAAAAGGGTATCTGTAATTCGAGTATGGCGCAGCCGGCAGCAATGTAGCGCTCCGCGGTGCGCAAACTTTCGGAGAGCGTGGGATAGCCCAATACCAGGTGGGCCATGACGGGAATTGGCATTTTATTTCTTTATTGAAGCAAGTTAACGGCATATTTCCGCAGCGATTCCTCCTGGAAATGCCGCATCGTAATAAACAAATCCTTTTCACCCCGCCCCGAGGCGTTCACGGCAACAACAGCTTCCGGCGGCAATTCCGTTGCTATTTTGAATGCATGAGCAAACGCATGGGCCGACTCCAGCGCCGGAATAATACCTTCCATCCGCGCCAGCAATTGCACGGCATCCAGGGCTTCCGCATCCGAAGCGACGGTGAATTCCACCCGGCCCGTATCGGCCAGCCAGGCCAGAACAGGGCTTACGCCACAGTAGTCCAGCCCGGCTGATACCGAATGGGTGGCGGCGATATTTCCATCACCGTCTTGCAAGAAATACGAGTGATAACCTTCGAAAATACCTGCGTGGCCGTGCAATAGCTTGGCCGCGTGATCGCCGGGTTTTACCCCCCTCCCCCCGGCTTCTACGCCGATCAGCCGCACCGTTGCTTCGTCAAGGAAGTCGAAAAACATGCCCATCGCATTGGAACCGCCGCCTACGCAGGCTACGCATACATCGGGCAAACGCCCGTTTTGGGAAATACTCTGACGGCGGATTTCTTCGCCTACTATTTTCTGAAAAAAAGTATTCATGGCAGGATAGGGATGCGGCCCAACTGCCGATCCGAGCAAATAATAGGTATCAGAGGGGTGCTCCACCCAGTCCTTGAACGCGGCAATAACCGCGTCGTTAAGCGTCTGGCTGCCGTCTTCCACGGCAACCACGCGGGCGCCCAGCAGTTCCATCCAATATACATTTGGGCGCTGGCGCTCGTAGTCTTTTCGCCCCATGTACACCGTACAGTCCAGCCCCAGGCGCGCGCACACGGCAGCCGTGGCATAGCCGTGCTGCCCGGCGCCTGTTTCGGCGATGACGCGGCGTTTACCCAGTTGTTTAGCCAGCATTGCCTGCCCAATGCAGTGGTTGATCTTGTGCGCGCCCGTGTGGTTAAGCCCCTCGTTTTTTAGAAATAACCGGGCGCCGCCCAGATGCGCCGTCAGACGCGACAACGGCGTAAACGGCGTGGGACGCCCGGAAAACTCCCGCAAGGTTTGGTGAAATCCGGCCAAAAATGCTTCATCGGTTTTAACGTCTTCAAAAGCCGCTGCAATTTCCATCAAACCCGGCAACAATACCTCGGGCACGTAACACCCGCCATAAGGACCAAAAAAGCCGTTTGAGACGAGTATTTGTTCTTTCAGGTTCGTTTGCGTTAAGGTCATCTTTAAGTGTATTATCGTACTGGTACAATGATGCAAAGGTAAATAAACTTAATCCGGATAAACAAGCCGGGAATAATTTTTTTTCGGGCAGGAAGCATCGGCAAATTTGATTGCATCTGATAATCATTAAGCATTTTTCATAACCGCGAATGCAACCCGGTTAACACCATTTACCTGTTTTATGACAAAAAAACTCAACCTTTTAGCCGTTTCTACCCTATTTAGCCATTTTACCCTGTTGGCTCAATTGCTGCTGCCCTGTGCGCCGAATATACCGGCTGCCCCCAGCTGCGCCCTGGC
>JAKLJF010000636.1 GCA_023151335.1 Thermoanaerobaculia bacterium
AGCACTTTTGGCATGGCGTCCCAGGCCAGTTTGGCGGGCATCAGGTCGATGTCCGACTGCAACGCGGCATCCCATTCGATCAGCTGACCGGAGTAGGTGGCCATACGTCCCATGATGGCGGTCATGGTGCTTTTAGCGGCGTTTTCCGCATCGGAAAATTTAAATTCAGACTTAGCGATGGCGTCGAACAACTCGTCATGCTCCACCTGGTAGGGATTCGGGTCGTTTTTGTCGTCGTGATTCCAGATGACGTATCCGTTCCGGGCCTGAATTCTGCCCGGCCAGGGAGCGCTGCCGTTGGTACCGTGAAAGCCTTCGGTGACGGATTCCTTCGTACCGGGAATCTGGCGGCATTGACTGAACATGCGCGAGCCGTCGGCGTATTCAAATTCCACGGTATGATGATCGAAAATTTCGCCGTATTCCGGTCCGATGCGCACCTGGCGACCGCCGCTTCCATAGGCGCGAACAGGATAGGCTTGTTTGACCCAGTTCGATACGTCGATGTTGTGTACATGTTGTTCCACGATATGGTCGCCGCAGAGCCAGTTGAAGTAGTACCAGTTGTCCATCTGAAATTCCATTTCCGAGGCGCCGGTTTTGCGTTCCTTGACCCATAGAGCGCCCATGTTCCAGTATACCCTGGAGGCGGCGATATCGCCGATGACGCCGTTTTGCAGCATATCCACCCACCGGCGGTACACGGTTTGGTAGTGGCGCTGGAGGCCGACCACCACGTTGAGCCGTTTTTGTTTGGCTTTTTCCGCCGCTTCCAGCACTTTGCGGATACCAGGCGCGTCGGTGGCCACGGGCTTTTCCATAAATACCTGTTTACCCTGGTCCACGGCTTCGGCAAAATGCGCGGGCCGGAACCCCGGGGGGGTGGCCAGAATAACCACGTCGGCGTGCCGCATGGCCTTTTTATAAGCATCGAATCCGATATAACGGCGCTCTTCCGGCACATCCACGCGATCCCTGACGCTGCCTTCCACGCCGCTCCAATCCGAAATATCTTCGGCGCTCAGGTGTTTATATGCTTCGTCGAGCCGGTGTTGAAAGGCGTCGGCCATGGCTACCAGGCGGACGTTTTGTTTGGTCAGCAGGGCCTGCAGGGCAGCGCCGGTGCCGCGGCCGCCGCAACCGATCAGGGCGACTTTAATACTGTCGTCGCTCAGGCTATTGGCCGCCTGAGCCAGTGGCAGGCCGCCCAGCATGAGGCCACCGGTAAGGGTGGCGGAGGTTTTAATGAAGTCGCGTCGGGTTGTTTCAGACATGGCAATCAATCTTTTATAACTTTTTCAAAAAAGGCGTCACGGTCGGCTTTCGTCAGTTTGCGCGTATCGCGCACCAACCGGAAGCCAAGGAAAGGGGAATCGGGGTTCCACCACTTGCTTTTGGGGATTTGCGGGTCGCGGGCCTGCCATTTGGGTTCGCTTTTGCGGCGGGCGCCCGAACGCAGGGCCGCGACATCGTCCTCAAAACAGCCGCCGCGGACCGTGCGGGAGTGTTTTTTGGTGGGCAAAATAAGCGGATTGACGGACACGGAATCCAGCCGTTGGAAATAATCCGCGGTATAAAAATCGAGGCACCATTCCATCACGTTGCCATGCATGTCGTAGAGGCCCCAGGGATTCGGCTTTTTTGTGCCGGTTTTCTGGTAAGAGCCGCTGCTGTTGTCGTAAAACCAGGCGTATTCAGGCGCCAGGGCGGGATCGTCGCCCCAGGAGTAAGCCGAGGTGGTTCCGGCTCGGCAGGCATATTCCCATTCGGCCTCGGTGGGCAGGCGGTAGAAGTCGCCGGTTTTGTCGGACAACCACTGGCAATAGCGCAGGGCGGCTTGTTGGGTCATGGTGGTAGCCGGATAGCCGCCCGTTTTGTTGCGGCCGTAGGTATAGTCGAAATAGGGTGGGGAAGGGCGGGCCACGGCGTCGGCGCGAAATCCGGCGGTGGCGGCCGAATCGGAATCCAGGTGTTTGAACTGGAACAGGGAAAACTCGTCGAAGCTCACCTCCTGTGTGCCGATCCAGAAACTGTCGAGTGTCACCTCATGAGTAGTCTCCGGCGTCTCGCCGCCCATACGGAAAGTTCCGCCGGGCAGCAGGGCGAGTTGGAAGATCTGGGCTGTGCCGGGGATGGAAACAGTTTCGAGTTTTGTCCCGAGGTCTCTTGGATGGGTTTCGGCTTTCGGGTTCGGATTTTGTGGTTTGGCGTAGAGGGTGGGGTAGAGGAGTAGCGTAAGAAGGAAGAAACGGCGCATCCTGACGATTTTATTCATTTCTAAAAATCAGGTAAAACAACATCAGCAACAAGATGAGCAGGAGGTATGGCAGCCAAAACCGGCTGCTCAGCCGGAACAGCTCCCGTTTTTTAGCCGTCGGCACGGACGCTGGTCTGGCGCCTGCCTTTTGCCGGTCAATATAAGTCACGTAAATAAAACAGAAGAAGTTTATAGCCAGTGTGGTCATCAGGAAAATGTAGGCCAGGTTCATCGAGTCGGTCGCCGGAGAAATTTGCACCAGGTTGATGGAGTATGCCACGGTGGCAAGGAAGGAAGTGATGATGAGTTCGCCAACCTCTTCGAAAGTCGCTTTATGGAAAAACAACATGAACAGGGGCAGGGCACTGAACATGATAAAAGGAAAAATGACCAGGATTATGGCGCCCCAGGGTTCACGGCTCACGCGCAGGTGAACAGTGAGGGTTTTGTACTTTTCGAGTTGACGGGTGCTGTCGCGGGGGTCAAACACCGCTTTATAAGGCGAACCAAGCGCATTTGAAACGTTGTTGTCGAGCGTAATGTAATAGGCTTCCGTATTCCAGTCGTTCATTTGAAAATCTTCAATTTTGTCGCGTGCCTGTAGCCGGCTGTAATCGAAACTGATCCTGATGTTGCTGCTCGAACTGAGCGCCTCAATGGGGATTTTAATTTCATGGCGGTCGAAGGGGAAATCGAAGGCCACGAAATTGCCCAGAAACTGGCCGCTGATGCGGTAGAGGCGCAAAACACTGCCGTTGGTGTCGGGTTCTTCGGCGATGAGGTACCGGGATTCGGGGCTGTTAATCGTGGAAAAATCGATATAGCCTTCTTTTCTGATATGGTTCGAATCAACTATGACCCAGTAGAGCAGGTTGCAGTTGAACGTGTTTTTCCGGATGTCGATGTCGTTGATGTCGATGATATCGATACCCACGTGCAGGTTGGGTATCGGCTCGCCTGCGGTGTTGATCTGTGTGGGACAGCTGCGTATGCGGCCATGTTGGATGCGGTTGAAAGCGGGTTCCCTTTTCAGGATCAGCGTACTGTCGAATTCGTATAATTCATTGAAAATCGATATTTTACGATTTTTGATGTTTTTAAAATATTGCACCAACGCCATCCGGTGCGTTTGACCGGACCGCAATGCCGTTTCAAAAATATTCATGGCATCGAAGCAGCGTTGCAGGCTGTTTTGGGCGGTACGCACCTGGAAAAACCGCTGTCCGAAACGCGCTTCTATTTTTTCCCGGAGCCGGTGCACCTCCTGCGGAAGCAGTTCTTCGGCGGTTTCATATCGGATAACGGTGTGGCCTTTATCCCGGGTGAGCGCCTGCAATTGGGGGTCTTTCCAGTTGGTCAGGCCGGAAATTCCGACGATGGTTTTAGGGCTGATTTCGCCTCGTTTCG
>JAKLJF010000637.1 GCA_023151335.1 Thermoanaerobaculia bacterium
AGCACCGAGTCGCAACCTGCCGCGTTTTGCAGTATAAACTGCTGCGAACTGCCGGCCGGGATTTTCGTGCCGTGGTAGTCGTATTCCGTACCCGCGCAAGCGCTGACGCTGAGTATGCCGCTGGAAACGGGCAGCGTGGCCACATTCACGGTGAGCACCGAATCGCATCCGGCGGCATTTTGCAGTAAAAACTGCTGCGAACTGCCGGCCGGGATTTTCGTGCCGTGGTAATCATAAACGGTTCCATCGCAGGCGCTGACCTGCAATGTTCCGGTGGAACCCAGGCAGGTCTTCCGATGCAATAACAACCCGGTTTGTGCATTGGCCTTACAGCCAACGAGGTTGGCGTTGCTTTGTCCGATAACAATTTCCCAATGGGAAGGTAATGCAGCACTGTCTACTGCGACAAAACCGTTTACGGAAGGTACGTTGCTGAAAACAAAATCCCCGCCGGCGCCCGAGTTGAGGGAAGCGTTAAGTATGCCGTTCTGCCACAAATTGACCGGGATGCCGCTAACCAGCGTATCCGCCGGATCGATCACGCCATTGTTGTTCACATCGGACCACACCTGGCCGGATACGTTGCCGGTGCCGGTGTACAGTTCGAGCGTGAGTGGCACGGTTTGCGCGTTGCATCCGCTGGTATCCACCAGATGCGCCCAATAAACGCCGCTCTCTTCTGCCACGATAGTGGGGCCGGAAGCGCCGGGAATGGGGGCGCCGTTAAAATACCATTGCCAGCTGACAATGTCGGGCATGGGCGGTAAACAAAGCGAATCGGGCGCACAGCGCCGGTGGCAACCGCTGGGTACCGCCCCGATATTCGGCCCGGGCCGGATGGTCACTTTTTCACTGTTGGCGGCGCAGCCGAACTGATTGACAACCCGCACGAAATAATGCCCCGGTTCTTTTGTCACAAAGGAGGGGCCCACTTCGCCATTATTCCAGAAATATTGGTAACCCGGCGGTTGTGGGCCGTTGTAGGCCACTGTAGCCGGCGTACCGGCGCATTGCTGGTCGGCGGCGGCAGAAAAGCCGCCGGGCACCGGATTGACTGCTACGGTGAAAGGCGCGGTGGTGGCCGTACACCCGGTGGCGGCATTGGTCAGGGTGACGACGTAAGTATGTGTGCCTACGGACAGCAGGTTGTTCCGGTCTTTGGTGAAATATTGCGTACTTCCCAGGCCGTTTCCGGGCCATTGGTAGGTATATGCGCCGTCGGCATCGGCAAAAAGCAGCACATTTTCTCCCTGACAGGTTATAAGACTGCCCTGGACGATACCGGCTGACTGCCCGTTGTCGTCGATCAGGATGGCCTTGACTTCGCCGCCGGGTGCAGGATTCACCTCCACCGTTTTGGCGGGTGGTACGTATGTGCAGCCCATGGCGTCGGAAATGGTCACGTTGTAGACGCCCGCCTCGGAAACCTGGATCGACGGACCGGATGCGCCGTTCGACCATTTATAATCCGTACCGGTTGCGGAAACGCTCAGGCCCAGTGATGCGCCCTCACAAATGACGGATTTACCTGCAGGACTGATGGCGCCGGCAAGCGTGTTGGGGGTAATGTTGACATTTTGGGTGATGGTGTTTTGGCAGCCCGCCACATTGGTCACGGTCACAGTAGCCGTATAGTTGCCCGGCGTTTCATATTTGTGCACCACGGAAGCGCCGCTGGCGGTATTCAGGGCGCCGCTGGCCGGATCGCCCAGATCCCACTTTATATCGGTGAGATCGGGTGTTTCTGCCAGGGCCATAGGCACGCCGTTGCCGGCGCAGAGGGCGGTTTGCGGAATTGGGGTAAGGGTAGGCAGGGCCGGCACCTTTACCGGCCGGGTATAGGAGGAGGTGCAGCCGCTGGCCGCGGTGACGGTAAGGGTTACATCGTAATTGCCGGCATTGGTATAGCCGTGTTTCACATCCCGCGAGGTGGAATTATTGGCCGCGCCACTTGAAGGCTCGTCGAAATCCCAGACCCATTTGGTGATCTGGGTTTGGGGTAAAAATGTGCTCACGTCTTTTAAAAACGTCGAATCGCCGGGACAGCCGGGCGCCTGGCCGAACTGGGCGGCTGCCGGCACGAACACAGAATCGAGCACGATACATTTCGCACCGTTTTGCAGATAGGCATATAGCACCACGATGTACTGGCTGGCATTGGGAAACGTAAATTCAGGATTGTCGGCACCGGAGCTGCCCAGGAACGAGCTACCCGATTCGCCGAAATGCCAGAAGGCTGAACCGGGTTTGTAATCCGGCCCGGCAATCAGGTTAAATTGTACCCGGTTACATTCCGCAGTGGTGGTGGCGGTGAAATCCACGCTGCCCGGGGGGCAAACGGGGCTGTGGTTGGGGTTGTGACACACGCCGCCGCAGTACTCAAAAACATGGATCGGTCCGTCGGAGGCTTTACAGCCGTACTGGTTGGTCACCGAGGCTTTGTAATAGCCGTATTGATTGGTCGTGTATACGGGAGCGTCGATACCCAGCGGAACATTATCCCGGTACCATTCGTATTGAAAATCGCCGTCCTCCGTGGTCAGGGCCGACATGGTGACGGTACGCGAGTTGTTGCAAAATCCCGTGGGGTCGACGGTGCTGATAGTCAGGTTGGGCAAAGGGTATTCGTCGATGGTCATTTCGGCAGTGCCACGGCACCCATTGGCATCGGTCACCACCAGGGCGTATTTGCCGGGGCCGAGTTGGGCGTCGAACCCCGTGCCGACCGTGTTGCCGCTTTCATTTTTCCACAGGTAAGCGTTGTACAACTGTCCGTCGGATGCAAGCGCCTGGGCGGTTTCACCGGCACAAACACCCGGCGGATACACCGGCTGCGGTTCCGGCGGGGCGTTTACAACCACCACCTGGGTAGATTGTTTACCACAAACGGTCAGACGCAACTCGAAAACCCCCGGATGCGGCCAGAACACCTCCACCTCGTGCATTCCCTGTCCGGTTTTGATCGCGCCTGCATCGGTAGGGAACAACGACCATTCGTATTTCAGATCGGGATATTCCGGCGCCGTAAACGTTTTCAGATCGCCGGCGCAGAGCTGCGTATTACCCGAAATGGCAGGAGCGGACAATTCTTTTACCTCGTAAAGTACGGTGTCCGAAGCGCAGCCCAGGCTGTTGGCCGACACCTGCTGCGCCGACACCCAGCGCGGCGTCCCGGCAGTGAATTCGACTACGATGGGGTTGCCTTCTTTTATACTCGCCGGGGCGGCGGAATTTTTAACGGACCAGCGAATGTTGTTCTGGCCGGAAACGCCCGTCGCTTTAAAGGTCAGCGGCTGTCCCGGGCAGAAAACCGGCGAACCTGCGATACCGTCCGGCGCAGCTGGTTTGGGGTGCACCAGCACTTTCCAGTCGGCGCTGTCCGAACAGGTTTTACTCCAATCGGCAGCGGAAGGAACAGCCCGTACCCGGTAAGTGCCCGCACCGGCCGTGAAAGCGGGGCTTGCGCTGAAAGATGCGGCTGGCGAAGTCCAGACGGGGCTGCCATTCGGGGCATACAGGGTCCACAGGCAATTCAAAGACTGGCTGCTATTATGAAATTTGGCGTTCAGGGCGCCTTTGGCATCGGCGCACAATTCCAGCGGGCCGGTCATACCAAAGGGCGCGCGTATTTTTACCCAGATCGTGTCCCGGCCGCTGCAATC
>JAKLJF010000638.1 GCA_023151335.1 Thermoanaerobaculia bacterium
TTTACGGCAATATCACATTGATTTTATTGTATTGGCCGGATTTTTATGGTTGATCCCGGCCTGGCTGGTGCGGGCTTATTATCGCCGTATGGTCAACATTCACCCGGCTTTGTTACCCAAATACGGCGGCAAAGGCATGTATGGCATGCATGTGCACGAGGCCGTGCGGGCTGCCAACGAACCCGAGACGGGCATCACCATTCATTACGTCAACGAACAATACGACGAAGGCGACATCATATTTCAGGCCCGTTGCCCTGTCGCCCCCACCGACACGCCGGCGGATATTGCCCGAAAGGTGCATGAATTGGAACACCTGCATTTTTCCCGGGTCATTGAACAAATCCTCTAATCCGTCCCGACACTACGTGTACGGGATTTCGCTGCGCTCAACAATCCGCAATCCCGTTTTACCTTTGCCCCATGCCTGTACGCCACATACTGCGTCTGATCCGTTTGGAGCACTGGGTAAAAAACCTGTTTATTTTTATTCCCGCTTTTTTTGCCGCGCGACTCGACGAGTGGCCCGTGCTGAAAAATGCTGCGCTGGGTTTTTTATCTTTTTCCCTGATTGCTTCGGCGGTGTATGTGCTGAACGACCTGGCCGATGCGCCGCACGACCGCAATCACCCTGACAAACGCAACCGGCCGGTAGCCAGCGGCGCCGTCAGTAAAAATCAGGCACTGTTCGTGCTGGGCGCACTACTGGGCTCCGGTGCGGCACTGGCCGTCTTTTTGAGTCGGGAAATGCTGATATTCAGCCTGTTGTATTTTGTGATCAACCTGTTTTACAGTTTTTCCCTGAAACATATCGCACTGGTCGACATCAGCCTGATCGGACTGGGTTTCCTGCTGCGGGTATTTGCCGGCGGCGCGGTGACGGGCGTGAACGTATCCCACTGGCTGATCGTGATGACCTTTTTGCTGGCGCTTATCCTTGGGCTGGCCAAACGCCGGGGCGAATACGTGGTGGCCACGGGCGGTCACACGTTCCGGAAAGCCCTCGAAGGATATAACCTGCCGTTCCTGGATGTAAGTATTACCGTGTGCTCCACGGTGGCCATCGTCGCCTACCTGATGTACTGTTTTTCTCCGGAAGTAACCACCCGGATCGGCAGCGACAAGATCTTTTACACGGCTTTCTTCGTGATCCTCGGCATCTTGCGTTACCTGCAACTGACCCTGGTGTTCGACCGAACGGAATCGCCCACGCGGGCTTTGCTGCACGACGGGTTTCTGCAAATTGTCCTGCTTGGGTGGATCGGGGCGTTCGCCTGGTTGTTGTACGGCCGGGAGTTGCCTGGTTTTTAATTACCGGAAACTGACGCCCTCGTGTTTTCCCGGTTTGTCATAAAACGAATCGAGATATTCCACCAGTTTGGCGGCTTCATCGGGCGCCACGAAAGCGGAACGGCAAATCCGGTTAAAATCCTGCCGGGCGGCCTGCATCGCCCGGTAGGCCGATTCCAGCGCTTTTGAATCCAGTTTGTCGGACATGAGGTAGCGATCCCGGATGTTTTTCAGTCCGGTATCCGCGTTGGGTGTGGCATAAGGCGCATTGACAAAACCGGCGAAATCGAAGTCGAAGGGTATCATCAGTATTTCGCCGTTTGCGGTACGCATAAAGCGGACATTGCGTTGTTCAGCGATATTCCAGTCCGTGTTGCCGATCATGTATTGAAACAAAACCGTCAGGGCAGCCTGCCGGGTTTCGAGGCTGTCGGTGGTCATGCCGTAAAAATCCAGCATTGTTCCGCCGAGACGGGCGGCTGTTTCTTCCTCGTCTTCGAGTAAAATGGCCTTTAGGGTATATCGGGGCTTGTTTCCCGCCCCGGTATTGAGCAGGGTCAGGTCGACCAGCCGCGCCCGGGCGCTGTTAGGCGTCAGCCGTTCGAACATGCGGTAGGCCAGGTATTCGCGCAGCACCAGTTCGTTTCCGTTTTCGTCGAGGGTGCAGGGCAGCACCAGTTTGATCTCGTTGAGCGTATCCAGTCCTTCGGCTTCCAGCACTTTTTTCTTGATCTTGAGCTTCAGCGGCGGGATTTCGGCAATTTTCCGGCGGAATTTCCCGCGCGATTTTACCTGCAATTCATATGTTTTACCTTCAAGGGTGGTGAGTTTTGCCGGCTGATAATCAACTTTGTTTTTATTGGCGATCAACGCCGAGACATCGGTGGAGAGCGTCAGTGCAACTTTGTCTTCCGGCGTCAGCCGTTCAAAAAAAGAAGCGGGACGGGATTGTGCGGAGAGCGTGGCGGCGGCCCAAAAAAGCAGCGCAGCGGCCAGCAGGGCGGGCAGTGTTGTTTTTGAATTCATAGCAGCAAAAAACATCTGGTTAAGGTTTGCGCAGATAAGACACCGCGCGGGCCGGTTTGGTGACAGCAGGCCGGTAGAAAGTCAGGAAAATGTCGCCGCCGTTGCATGTGCGGTTCCCAACAACAGATTCTTATCGACGAACGGCGGGTTTCGGCGGAATAATTTTTGGCTGGGTTTCGTTCAAGTTCCCGAATCTTTCCTTTTACGGTATGACCCGACCTCGTTTGCCTTACCTGTTGTCCACCTTCATTTTGATTGGCCTGTTGTTAACCGGTTTGTCGTATTGTGGCCGTGACAACAAGCCTGATGTAGCATTTTCCACCATTGAACGGGGATTGCTTGATACACGCAGGTAGTTGGAAAAGGAAAACCTGTTGATCCTGGTCGGTTATTGATCATTATTAACTGTAAAACGCATTAGTCGATCATACTTTGGTATCTACCTTTGCACGCAATCAATCCTGAGGCCTCGGGACAATCCGCAATCCGCAATCCGCAATCCGCAATTCATCATGTCCAACAAAGAAATCGCCTACGCTTTCGACGAACTCGCCAACCTCATGGAACTCCATGAAGAAGACGAGTTCCGAATCCGGTCGTACCGGAATGCCTACCTGACGCTGCGTAAACTGGACCAGCCGCTGGCCGATATGAGCGATGCGGCGATCAAGGGCATTAAAGGCGTGGGACCTGCCATAGCGGGAAAGATCCGCGAACTGGTGGACGGCGGTACAATGGCGACGCTCGAAAAATATCGCGCCCAAACGCCACCCGGCGTGGTGGAAATGCTGGAAGTAAACGGTTTCGGCCCTAAAAAAGTGCGGGTGGTGTGGCAGGAAATGGGCATTGAAACCATCGGCGAACTCTGGTATGCCTGCAACGAAAACCGGCTGGTGGAATACAAGGGCTTCGGGCTGAAAACCCAGGAAGACCTCAAACAGAAACTGGAATATTATCTGCGCAGCCAGGACAAACTGCACCTCGACGCGGCCGAGGAAGTGGCCGACTTCGTGGGCGCCAGGCTCACCGGCGCCCTGCGCGGCGCATTCGTAAGTCCGGTAGGAGAAGTGCGCCGCCGTTGCCCCGTGGTAGAATGCCTCGAAATGCTGGTAGGTTTCAACGGCGAATTGGAACCGGCCTTTGACGGCCAGGCACTGCGCCTCGAAAAAGAAGAAAACAGTGTGTATCATATACGGCTCGAAGACAATACCCCCGTGCTCGTTCACCGCTGTCTGGCCGAAGAATTCGGCTCCAAACGCTTCAAACTCACCGGCAGCCGGGCCTTTCTCGACGCTTTCGTAAAGGCGGCGCCCGATTTGCACTTCAAGGGCTTGCGGCTCGAAGAG
>JAKLJF010000639.1 GCA_023151335.1 Thermoanaerobaculia bacterium
ATTGTCAATTGATTAACCTGGGATTATCACAAAATCAACATCCATTAATTCAAAAACTGGTGTCCGTATCGCCAAATCCGTTCTTCGACCGGCTGAATGTTTCACTTGGCGTAGAATCAGATCATCTTGAATTTCATCTGTTGGATCTGGCTGGCCGTAAAGTTTTTACTTCCACACTGGTTAACGATGATAACGAAATACTTGTTGAGGGTTTACCGGCAGGTATTTATATTTGGGAACTATCCATGCTCAATGTACGGCTAAATACGGGAAAATTGATAAAAACAGGCAGATAACCGGGTTGATGCCATCCTCCTGCTGTTTAAAAGTTATCTCGGCTTTAAGAAAATTTTAAATATATTTTAATCCTGAAGAGGAACTAAAACCGGCGGCAAATTCGTTCTCACCCCAAACTTTTTTTAAAAAAACCAAAAAAACGCCCTCCGTATGTACAACATGTCTGAAAACAATGCCCGCAATGGCCGCCGCTCCGCCCTGATCCTCGCCATTATGCTTCACCTTGGCCTGGTTGCCCTGCTCTACCTCTCTACGGCGGATAAATCGCCAAAACCCACCCTGGCTGCTGATCCGGCAAAAACGGAAAAAAGCCAGCCCGCGGCCAAAGCTAGGGTGGTAAAATTGCCGTAAAGGCCCCGGAAGCGCTCGTGAACCGCGTGCCGGAAACCGTTATGGAAACGTTATGATTAACCCATTTTTGGTATTTGGCACGTTTTTTGGCAAGACGCTTTCGTCACCAAATTTATTTGTCCTATGCAAACTTCAATGGCCCCCGCAAAACGTTCCAATTATCCGTTTTCCGTTGTTTTAATCCTGATTTTACACCTGGCGCTGGGATATGTGATCTACAACAAAGTAGCAGCCCACACCGCCGGCAACAACGGCACCGAACTGAAGCAACCCACTCAACAACAGGGAGAAACGGCCACGCCGTAATTCCTTTACACCACTGAAACAATCTGCAAAACGGCCGTCCGGGATTCCGGGCGGCCGTTTTTTTTTGATGCATTCGTGCAAACACGATGAACCGATTGGTGTATGCGGCATTCCTGTACTTTTTTCCAGCTTCAATGACCTACCCTGAACCGGCTCCCCCCCCGCTTCCCTTCCATTGAAAATGCCAGATAATAAATACCGGCAGGCAGGCCGGGCAAGCGAATCTCCCATGTATTATACCCCGCGGCTGCCTGGAGCATGATCCGATGTACCGGGCGGCCAAGCACATCCAAAACAAGCAAGCCAGCCAGGCCGCTGTGCGGGGCTGAAGTTTGAAGGGTAAAGACCCCGCTGTTCGGATTCGGGTACAACTTTAAAGGCAACACATCTGAAATATCCGGTCTGACATTGACTACCGGGATACAGTTTACCTCGAAGACAGACGACTGTATCGTGGTCTGATCAAGGCATTCCGGCGGATTGGTTGCCTGCACAACGCACCACACCAGATCGCCATTTTTCGCATTGTCATATACAAAGGATTCACCGTTGCCGGCCGGAATGCCGTTTATATACCAGATGATGTCGGGAAAGGCGCCGCCATTTGTTACGTTGGCCGTGTAAAGCAGGTTCGGGCCGGGACAACCGGCGATGTCGACCTGAACGCCGAGGATCAACGGTTCATTTATTTGTACCGCGAAGGAGCCAGACGCAGAACAGCCCGCTACCGAGATTCCCGTCACTGTATAGTTCAGAATACCCGTCGTGGGGGGAACAACGATAGTTTCAGACCCGGAATTGGTCAGTATTCCCGGTCCGGCCCATTCGTAGGTGTCCGCCCCACTGGCAAATAGTTGCAGGGTATCGCCCAGGCAGACAGCAGACGACGATGGGTAGGCTAAAATCACAGGCACTTCTGAAATATCAAGTTCGAATTGCACGGCCTCTCCGCAACCGCGGTCGTCAGACCAGGCGATACCGTAAGCTGTCAGCCCGGGGGCCTGCAACACCAAGATACCCACACTGCCGGTATCATTCAAAAAGCCCGGTCCCGACCAATAATAGTTCGTGGCGCCACTCATGAGAAATAGCAAGGTGTCGCCAACACATACCGTGGAAGAGATGACGTCCACATTAACAGCGGGCAAAGCCCACACCTGCACCGTCACATTTTGGGGCTGGCTGGTACAGCCGGCGGTTTCACCGGTTACGGTGTAGGAATAGGCGCCGGGCGGGAGCAGGGAGGTGGTTGCAACGGGGCCGGTATTGATATGGAGATAAGGCCCGCTCCAGCTATAAGTTGAAGCGCCGGAAGCCGTCATCGTCAGGCTGTCGCCGGCGCATAATTCCGGATCGGATGCATACACGACAACAGCTGGTACGGGTTTTACGCTCAGCGTGAAAGCGTATGGCACACTGATACATCCCGGCCCTTTGTTTCCGGTCAAGGTGTAAGTTCCACTGGTCAGTGGCGTTATTTGCACCGTGTTGCCGGTAGCGCCGTTCAGCCCAGGGCCCGTCCAGGTGTAAGCGTCGGCGCCCGCGGCAGTAAGGGTAACGCTTGTGCCTGCGCATACTTCGAATCCGGGCGACGCTGCCAAATCCAGATCCATCACCCTGATATAGCCGGTTTTGGCGAGCAGGTGCGAGCCGCCGGCATTGGAAGTCGTGAGCGTCACGGGATATGTCCCCGCCGATACGTAGGTGACAACCGGGTTTTGCGCCGTCGAGCTGGAAGGCGTACCGCCCGGAAACTGCCATTGCCAGGCGGCGGGGCTGTTGGCAGAACTATCCGTAAAATGCACGGTAAAAGGCGCGCTGCCACAGGTATTGTCCGCACTGAAATTGGTAACAGGCGCGCCCTGTGTTACCTGTACCGTTTTCGACACGGCATGATTGCCGGTGCTGTTACTTACAGTTAGGGTGGCCGTGTAGGTACCCGGCGTATTATAGGTGATGGCGGGCGGCGTTTTGCCGGTATATGCGGCGGGGCTGCCGCCCGGGAATTGCCATTGCCAGCCGCTTGGAAAATTGGACGACTGATCGGTGAAGGTCACCGCGAGCGGAGCGTTGCCGCTGGCGGGGGCGGCAGTAAAATTCGCCACCGGCGCAGGGGGCGGAACGTTGACGCCGACGGTATGCGTGGCGCTGCCGCAACTGTTCGTGGCGGTCAGTTTTACGGAATATTGCCCCGGGGCAGGATAGGAGACGACAGGCGGATTGGCCCCGCTGAAATTGGCGGGCGTACCGCCACTGAATTCCCACAGGTAGCTGTTCCCGCCCGATGATTGATTGGTAAATGTCGCGCTCAGGGGGGCGGTTTGAGCGGTAAAACCGGCAACCGGCAGATCATTCACCGTGATCAGGTTGTTTTTTACCTCGGTATCGGAACCCGAAACATTCGTGGCCGTCAACGATACATGGTACACCCCGGCCGAAGAATACTGTACCACCGGATCAGGCAAACTGGAAGTGGACGGCGTACCGCCCGGAAATTGCCAGGAAAAGTTGGTGGCCCAAACGGAAGACTCGTTGGTAAAGGCTACCGTGAGGGTCGCGCAACCCGCCACGGGCGAGGCGGAAAACCCGGCGACAGGCGCCGGCACGTTCACCTGGATGGTTTTGGTGGCGGTGGAAGAACCGCCGGCGCCCGTCGCCGTTAGGGTGGCGGTGTAATTACCCGGCGTT
>JAKLJF010000063.1 GCA_023151335.1 Thermoanaerobaculia bacterium
GACCGCCTTCGGATCCAAACCCATGATGACGGAGAAACAAAGCGTTCCGAGCGCCGTCCAGCCGGCCATATCGAAGGGGCTGAAATAGAAGGCGCCGTAGGTATCCGTCCGCTCCGCGCTGTGGTGCATCTGGTGAAAAACGCGCCACAGCAGGTCGTTGCCGTGCATGGTCCGGTGCCACACATACATGCCGAATTCGTAGAGGAGAATACCGGCAACAGCCCCGGCTCCAATGCCCATACCCGACAGGTCGAGCAGCGGTTGGGCGGGCAGATATTCGGCCCAGAACAAGGGCAGGTAACTCGACAAATAGAAGTAGATCACAAAAGCGGCGATACCGCGGGGTATCCAGTATTTGACTTCCGGCAATGGGCGGGCCGGGAAGAGGGCTTCCACGATCATCAGCAGCGCGTACATCGCGATGATCGACAGCGAAATGGGATCGAGCAAAATTTCCAATGGCGTTGGCATAGCGTTCAAGTGTTTTTGGTTAAAGTTTTATCTTTCGGAAAGGGCATTTTTGCCCCGTACGGCGATGTTATCCACCGCCTCGCCGCTCAGCACCTCTTTTACATTGGAAGGACTGGCGTACGGATGATTATTTACCGGCATACCGGTTTTGATGAAGGAAGCGATGTCGGCAGCCACCGCGGCGGGAGCGCCCCAATGCAGGTTGTGCCCAAGATCGGTTTCCTGCATGCCGGATGCCGGCAGCGGCGTTTTGCCGTAGGTTTTATAGATCACCCGGGTGCCGTTGGCAGCGGCGGCAAGGTCAAAGGCCTGTTTCACCCATTGCTGATCGGGGGTCTGCGGGAAAAAGTTGTCCTGCGTGGCCCATAAAACCAGTGTGGGCTTTTTCACATTTTTCAGTCTTTCCCGGTTATCCATTTGTCCGAGGGCTTTGATGACTCCTATCCACACCCCGAGCGGGGTATTGATGGTTTCAGGATAGACGGCCTGAACAAAAGCCTCATCGGCTGCCGGATCAACCACCCAGTATTGTTTCAGAAAATCAAGTACTTCCGGACCGAGATCGCGCGGCGTCAGCAACCAGGCATCGGCCGGCCAGCGAAAACCGGGGCGTTGTTCGAGGATGGACCGCCATTGTTTTTCCAGCATTTCGCCTATAAGGAAATCACGGATAGCGGGAGCATCTTTCCCGTTGACGAAGGCGCCGATGAGCACCAGGCTGCTGACCCGCCCGGCATGGCGCAAAACCAGCTCCTGGGCAATCATATTACCCATCGAGTGCCCGACGATATGGGCTTTGGAAATGCGCAGGGAGTCCATCAGCGCAATGATGTCGGCCACGAAAGCGCTCATTTCAAAACAAGTTTCCGGCGTGGCCGCACATGTTGCGGAATCGGGCATCGACGATGCGCCTTGGCCGCGCAAATCGGGTACGATAAGCCGCAAACCGGGTTCCGAGGCCGACAGCTCGTCAATGACTTGCTGAAAAGACCGGCCCGAATCGGTGTAGCCGTGCAGCAGGATAACAGGAGTACCTTTGCGAGGACCGGCATCAATGTATTTCAGGTTGATACCGGTGGAAAGCGCGATTGATTTTTTCAGGGAACTAAAAGCGGTGTGTGGGTCTGCTGTTTGGCCGAAGGCCAGATTGGATAAAAGCAGAATGAGGACTGCGAGTTTCGTTTTCATTGTGGTGTGGTGTTTTAATAGCGTAATTTTTTGTGTTATTGTCGTTTGACGCCACAAAGCAGCAGGTATTTATCGCCCAGGTCAACCTTCTTTCGGCAAGCCGCAACGCCGCTTCGATACGCGGCAAAATCGCCGGCTGAACGCCGGTAAACGAAAAAAACTGCCGTTGACCGGGAAAAAAGGGCAGGTTGCACCGTTGACCGAAAAAAAGCCGGGATTGACCGAAAGAGAATGGGCCGTTTACGCGGAGAAAGCTTATTTTCGTTGCGATGAATAAGCAGAATTGGTATATCGTTGCCGGGCATGCCCTGTATTGGCTGCTCTTTTTCCTGTTCGACTGGCTGGCGATCAGCGGCCGGGTGGGAAAGGTGGACAGTGCGCACTTTTTCAATGTGGCGAGCATCAATTTTGTATCGGCAGCGTCGCTGGCTTACCTCTCTATCTGGTGGTTCCGGGTCAACTGGTTCATCGGGCGGTACCGCCGCCTGACTTTCGGCATTGCCATCTTCATTTTACTGGCCGGCTTGCTGAAACACGCCCTGAACACCTGGCTCCTGTATATTCCGATGCTCGACACGCATATTACCAATGTGGCCTCCTGGATCTCCTACTGGAAACCGCGCTACGTGCTGGGCAGCATCGTTTCGCCCATGTTGCAGGCCAGCATCGTGGTGATGGCCTATTTTTTCCGGCTGTGGACGCGCCAGCAACGCCTGGTTGAACAAGCCAAACGCGAAAAAGTGGAAGCCGAACTCGAACTGCTGAAATCGCAGGTGGAGCCGCATTTCATTTTCAACACCCTCAACAATATTTACTACCTCGCTCAAAACAACCACCCCCGCACCGGCGAAATGATCTACCGCCTGGCGCAACTGCTCAGCTACATGCTCTACGACAGCCGGAAAGCCATGATCCGCGTGGAAAAAGAACTGGACTACATCCGCGACTACGTCAATCTCGAACGTATCCGCTACGGCGAAAAACTGGACATCTCGGTGAACGTGTACGGCGCCCTGAAAGACGCCATGGCGCCGCCGCTGCTCCTGCTGCCGCTGGTGGAAAACGCCTTCAAACACGGCATCGCCCCGGTTGGGCAGGGCTGGATACGGGTGGATGTATCGCGGCGAAACGGCCACCTGGTGTGTAAAGTGGAAAACAGCGTGCCGGAGCAGGCGCCCCCAATAACCCCGGCCAGGGAAGCCTCGGGCCTGGGCCTGAGCAATCTCGAAAACCGCCTCGACGCCTTGTTCCCCGGAAACCATGAACTAAAAATATTGCGCAGCAAGGATTGTTTCTTGTCCGTACTTTCGATACCGCTATGATCCATTGCCTGATCGTTGAAGATGAACCCCTGGCCGCCGAACTGCTCAAATCGTATATCGAAAAAATGCCCGATTTGTGCCTCGCGGCCCACTGCGACTCCGCGGTGGACGCTTTCGGCGTGCTCCAGCGTCAGCAAATCGAACTGATGTTCCTCGACATCCGCATGCCCCGCCTTACCGGGCTGGAGCTGCTTAAAAGCCTGAAAAATCCGCCCCCGGTGATCCTTACGACGGCCTACCGCGACTATGCCGTGGAAAGTTACGACTACGACGTGCTCGATTACCTGGTGAAACCTATCCAGTTCGACCGCTTTCTGAAGGCCATCGGCAAGTTTTATCAGCGGCAATCGGCGCAACCGCCCGCCCCTGCCCCGGCGACCGATGCCTTCGAACAGGCTTATCTCTTTTTCCGCGTCGACCGCGAACAACAAAAGGTATGGCTGAAAGATATCCTCTACATCGAAGGGTTGGGCGATTATGTCAAGGTATTCACCGCCAACGGCCCGATCGTGACCTACGAACGCCTGTCTTACCTGGAAGAAAAGCTGCCGGAGGAACACTTCCTGCGGGTGCATAAATCGTACATCATTGCCACGGGCAAAGTGCAGTCGTTTACCGGTTCGGCGGTAAAGGTGGGGGGCAAACAGATCCCGGTAGGGCGGATGTACAAGGAGCGGCTGGCGCGGTTCGGGCGCTGAGGCAGCAGGCAAGGGTACGGATTGTCATATTGAAAAGATGCAGGTAATAAAAAAATATCCAGGCGTTGGAACAGCATGTAAGATGATTTCGGGATGCCGATTGCATAAACGGGCGGGCATCACCCGGCCCGATCAATTTTTGACAAAACTCCTGGTTCCTACCCCGGCGTCGCTCCTTAATCGCAGCATATAAAAACCGGGAGGCAGTTCCTGTACGGGTAAAACAACCGGCCCCCCTATGGCTGCCCATTCCCGGACAGTCATCAAATGTCCAATGGGGTCGTACACTTCCGCACGGATCTTTCCCGGAAGATCTTTCCGGCCGGGTTCAATAAACAGCTGTCCGGAGGCCGGATTGGGGTAGAGGGAAAACGCAAAGTCCGGTGAAAACGGAATACCGGTATTGCTCAACAGCCGGCCGATTTGCGCCAGCGTGCTGTCGTACCGGATTTCCAGAAACGGTTTGATCCCGTAAGGCGAGTGGCCGTCAACGGTCTGGATAAATCCGCGGTGGAAATCGCTCATCGTATAACCGTAGTCGAGCGTGCGGTAGAGATCGTCGGCCGCTGCCGGGATGATCAATTGGTGGAGGAAATCGATGCGGGGAAAAATGGAATCGGGGTGAACGACGAAGCGGGTGATCGAGTCGAGCAAATGAACGTACCGGTCGCGAAATGCGGGCACAGCCAGCAATTTGGCAGCCAGCGGCCGGGGTTCGGCGGGAGGTAACCAGGCAAGGGCGTTGCGTTTTGCCCAGTCTTTACCAAGCCAGTCGATGCCGAAGGTATTATCAGTGTCGAAAGTAACAAATTCGAAGCGCCCGGTAGCGGGGTTGTCGTAGAGGTAGTAGTTGTTTTTGTTGTAAAAATAATCGTCCCAGTTGCCGGTGGCTACGTCGAGGGCAAAGGCGCTCAGAACGCTTTCAACGTTCAGGACTTTGCCGATGTTGCCGGCAAAGGCAGCATCGGCCGGTTGGTTCAGGGCGGCGATCAGCTCAAGCAGGCGGGAATAGTCGTCCGCTGTTTCGTTGGTCGTCAGGTCGTATGCGCGTGTTTCGGGGTTGTTCAATATGGCTTTATAGGTCTGCTGGTTGGGGCCTTTATAGACCAGGTCGGCCGGCCAGGTACATTTATAGAGGTTGCCGTCGTTGTCGCCGAATACCTTTTCCAGCCATATTTTGTCGATTTCTTCTGCGTTGCTGTACAGCCCCCGGTATTCGCCGTTGATATACAATTTCACAAAAGCCACCCGCCTGACGGGCATGCCTGCCTTTGCCCATACGTCGTAGAACAGTTTTTCCCGGATCATGGTAGGGTCGTTGTGGCTACCCCGGAGGTTGAGTTTCCGGACGCCCTGATATGCGCGGCCCGGTACAAATTCATTAAAACTGATCTTGAAAGATTTTTTCTTTGCGCTCAGGGAGGTGTTGCCGCGCAGGCGTAGGCCCACGTTTTTGACCGTATCGCGAAAAATGCCATCGAAGAAGATGAATTGGGCGGGCATATACCGGTCGTTCACCAGTCCGTCTGTCATCTTTTTCAGGGAGTCGGCCGGCAATTGGATATAAATGGCCGAAACGCGCGCGTCATCGAACAGGGCCGCCGACTGACTGAACAGCGGCGCAGCCCAAAAATGCAGAAGGAAAATGCAAAGGGCGTATTTTTTCATGTAGCAATGTTAACGGAAAATAGTGATTTTTTTCGTTTAAACCACCGGCAAATAAAAAAACAATACCATGAAATACTTCCTCACCGGCGCAACTGGTTTCGTGGGCGGCCGTCTCGCCCGCCTGTTGCGGGCAAACGGCCATGATGTGGTTGCTCTCGTGCGCAACCCTGCCAAAGCCACCGATCTGCTGGAGGCCGGCGTTATAGTGGCGCCCGGCGACGTCACCCAACCCGATACCCTGCGCGCGCCCATGGCGGGTTGCGACGGCGTTTTTCACGTTGCCGGCTGGTATAAGCTGGGCGTACGCGATAAAAGCGATGGCCAAAAAATAAACGTGGAAGGCACCCGGAATGTCCTGAACGCCATGCGCGACCTGGGTATCCCGAAAGGCGTTTACACCAGCACGCTGGCGGTGAATTCGGATACCGGGGGCAAGCTCATGGACGCCCCCTACCCTTGAAGGGCTCCCGATTACCCAAAAGTTGAAGTTCTTTTCCTTAATATATCAGTACTCGCAGACCCCGAAGGGGTCGAATGTGAATAGCCCGGCATTTCATGCCGGGTTTTTATGTAGAACGATGACGCACATCCGCAAAGCGGTTGAATAAGGCGTTTTCATTTGATAATCAATGGTTTGCATTTCACATTCCACCGCTCCGCGGTGGGTAATCCTTAGCCGCTAGACACTCTAAACCCTCATACCCCCTCCTCCTCCGGCAGCGTCAGCCAGAAATTGTTCATGCCGTCTCCCTGGATGAGCGCCACTTCCTGGGCATTCAGCAGTTCGAGCAGGGCCAGAAAGGTGACGATAGCGTGTATGCGGTTTTCGAGGGTCAGGAAAATTTCTTCGAAGGAGGTCTGTACCCCGCGTTGCAGTTTGCTTTGTACGTATTCGCGCTGTGCCTGGATGGTGTAGTTGTAGTTGTACACCGTGTGCACCCGCCTGGCTTTTTTGTCTTCCTCGAAGCGGGCCAGCATCCGCTCGAAAACGCGCAGGAGTTTGTACAGAGTGACGCTTTCCATTTCGGCGTCGGCCAGGGCGTGTTCGGCCAGTTTGCGCAGCTCGATGGAGGCATAGCCCCGCGGGTTCATAAACGCCCGCACCTCCTCGAGGCGGCGCAGGTCGTCCAGCACGCTTTTGTAACGTTTGTATTCGATCAGGCGTTCTACCAGTTCCTGCCGCGGGTCGATCTCGTTGCCCTCTTCGTCCACCTGCTTGCGGGGCAGCAGCAATTTCGCTTTGATCCGCATCAGCGTGGCTGCAACGACGATAAATTCGGAGGCCAGGTCGATATTCATAGCCTCCATCTGATGCATATAGGCCAGGAAGTCATCGGTAATTTTGGCAATCGGAATATTGTAAATATCCAGCTCGTCCCGCTCGATGAAGAACAGCAGCAGGTCGAACGGCCCTTCAAAAACCGGGAGTTTTATGGTAAAAGTGTCGGACATGGCGCGAATTAAGTTCGAGGTTTGGAGGGGGCAGGGAGCGCAAAAGTATTTAATGATGAGCAGGTAAAAGCGTCTATTTTCGCCGAAAAATAATTATATCATGCAAAATCAACACACCGTTTGCGAACAGATTATCGAGGTGTGCAACCGCCTGTTTGTTTACACCGATTACCGGGAATGGGAAAAACTGCAATCGGAGGTATTTGCTGGCGAAGTTCATTTCGACATGACTTCTATGGGCGCCGGAGCGCCTGCTGTTTTGAGCGCTGACGCAATATGCAAAGCCTGGGAAGAAGGCTTTCAGGGACTCGATGCGGTTCATCATCTGGCAGGAAATTATCTTGTCACCATCGGTGAAAACGGCGCCGACGTTTTTTGTTATGCCAACGCTTCTCATTTTAAAAAAGGCGCTACCAGGGGGAACACCCGTACCTTCGTCGGAAGTTACAACCTGCATCTGATCAGCACGGATAAAGGCTGGCGTATCGATGCTTTCAAATATAACCTGAAGTACGCAGAGGGAAACATGGATTTGATTTAATTGCTCACGATGCCTGTTCTCTACCTGATACCCGTCCCTATTGCCGAAAACGCCCTGCACACGGTACCGCCTTACGTGCAGGACATAGCCCGCCGGCTCGACGTATTTATCGTGGAGCGGGCCAAAACTGCGCGGCATTTTATCAAAAGCCTGGGGCCGGAAAAGCCGATCCAGGAAATGATATTTACGGAATTGCCGGAACACCGGCACTCCGCCGACGCCGAAAAAACCTTTCTGGAAACCATTGCGGCCGGTAAAGACGTGGGCCTGCTCTCCGAAGCCGGTTGTCCCGGCGTTGCCGATCCGGGCGCCGGTATCGTGGCGCTGGCCCACCGCCATGGTGTTCGGGTAGTCCCGCTCGTTGGCCCTTCCTCCCTGCTGCTGGCCCTGATGGCCTCGGGTATGAACGGTCAGCGCTTTGCCTTTCACGGCTACCTCTCTCCCAAACGCCCCGAACTGGCCCGCGACCTGCGCCGCCTTGAACAACTGGCCCGCCAGCACGACCAAACCCAACTGTTCATCGAAACGCCCTACCGCGGTCAGATGGTGCTGGACGTCGCGCTGGACACCTTGCAACCTGATTCGGTTTTCGGGGTGGCGCTCGATTTAACGGGCACAGGAGAAATGATCCGCAGCTTGCCCGTGCGGGAATGGCGGAAAGCAGGAAAAGTGGAACTGGCCAAAGCGCCGGCCGTTTTTCTGATCGGGAAAAACTGACTTTTTTCACCGCCCGAAATCCCGGATCAAAATAATTTTAAAAAATTTTAGCCTGCCTCTTGACAATCTGAAATCTTCGACGATATATTTGTGACATCAAACATTGATATATCAATGAAATCGAACGAACAGTTGAATAACGTGGTGAACTTTTTATTGGAACAGACGGTGCGCCAGATGCGCGGCTACGCCCAGCGGCAGTTGGATACTTTACAGGCCGGTATAACTGTCGATCAGTGGGTATTGCTGAAGATCATCGATGAACGCGACAAAATTTCCCAGGTCGAATTGGCTCAGGTAGCGCATAAGGACACCGCCTCTGTTACCCGCATACTGGACCTGTTGCAGAAAAAAAGCCTGATCCAACGCATCGACGACGAACACGATCGCCGGAAATACCTGATCTCGCTAACCGGGGCAGGGAAGGCATTCGTAAAACTCCATCTGCCTTTTATAAATGGTATACGCGAGCAAATCGTACAAGGACTTTCAAAAGAAGAAATCAAAACCTTGAAAGACATTCTGGAAAAGATCCGGCAAAATGTGGCTCAGAGCGACCCCGATGTATTTCCATGAACCATTTTTTTTGATTAATTTATTGATAAGTCAATCATATAAATATCAATCATTTCACAATCAAAATTTTTAAGCAATGAAAACGCAACTTTTTTTTCTCGCACTCCTGCTGATCGGTGCAACTGCCTACACCCAACTGAGCACCCCCACAACCAGCGCCATCGGCGGCTGCGACCCTGCAGAAGCCGGCATCGGGCAGGCGCCTGCCCCTTTATCCGACCGCGAACTGATCGAAGACGCCATCAAACGTTTCATGCGCGGCGGCGATGAATCGGACCTCGATGCGCTCCAGGCAGTGCTGCACGACCAGTTCCGCGTTGTGGTGAACCAGGGGGTGCTGGGCGGCGAAGCCCTGCGTACAGTGGACAAAGCCACCTATCTGAGTATGATCAGCGCTAAAAAATGGGGCGGCGTTCCGCGCACCGTCAACATCGTATCCATATCCATTGCCGGCACGATTGCCGCCGCCGAGGTGCAAACGAGCAGCGTCCGGTCCGACATGACCTCTTTCCTGCATTTCGTAAAGGAGAAGGATGGTCAATGGCTCGTGGTGGGCGATACGCCATTTCCGGTAGCGAAGAAGGCCAGGTGACATCGGGCCCTGTGCGGCCATCCGAATGCAGACGGGATCAACGGGATATGCAAGATCGTTATTTTCAGTATCTGGCATATCCTGTCGATCCCGTCTGTTTATTTTTGATATTTAATCCGGCACCTGAGGGCCATGAGCCAAAAATAAGGCAAAAAAATCTTTCATAAAAAAACAAAATGTTTATACTTTTGAGCGAATATTCCATTCACTTTCACATAACCATAAAATTATGCCGCAACACTTGTTCAACACACTCCGTTCTAACCCAAAACCCGCCAACCCTCTAACCAGAAACCTTCTGACCCTCCTGTTCATCCTGCTCGCCGCCGGTCTGTTCGCCCAGATCCGCACCCCGGCGCCCAGCCCGCTAGCCACTTTATCGCAACCGGTCGGCCTGGCCAAGGTCAGCATCGAATACAGCCGCCCCTCGGTGAAAGGCCGTAAAATATTCGGCGATCTCGTGCCTTACAACAAAGTATGGCGCACCGGCGCCAACCGGATCACCACGATCAGTTTCGATCAGGAAGTGCGGCTGAACGGCCAGAAACTTCCCGCCGGCAGCTACGGCTGGTACACTTTCCCCGGGGAAAACTTATGGCAGATCGCGTTGAACCGCGACGACAAACAATGGGGCGCTTATGCCTACGATGCGGCCAAGGACGTGCTGCGCCTGACCCTCAAGCCGGAAAAGCTCGCCCAGAAAGTAGAACACCTTACCATCGAAATTGACAACTTTTCCTCCACTGCCGCCGACGTGGTGCTGAGTTGGGAAAACACGGCCGTGCGTTTCCGCGTCGAACACGACCCGCACGAGCAGATCATGGCGGCGATCAAAACCGAAACGGCCAAACCCGACGCCAACGTGGATACCTATTTCACAGCAGCAGAATACTACTACGACCACAATCTGGACATGAATCAGGCGCTCGTATGGGCCGACAAAGTGTTGGAAAAAGATAAAAACTGGTGGTCATACTACCTGCGCGCCTCCATCGAGGCCAAACTGGGTCAATGTGACAAGGCAATTGCCGACGCCACCGTGGCGCTCGAAGGCGCCGAAAAGGACAAGGATGATTCTTACATAAAAAAATCGAAACAAATCCTGGCGGATTGCAAAAAGAAATAAAAACTAACGGTATGCCCTGCCGTATTGCTCCGCTAGGCGACCGCGGCCTCCTGATTGATTGGGGTAACCGCATCGACGAGGCGCTGAACAGGCAGGTGCTGTCGCTTTGGGATCGCTTACGCCGGGCTTCGCCGCCCGGCGTAAGCGATCTTGTGCCAGCCTATAGCTCCCTGACACTTATTTTCAATGCCCCTGACGCCCGTCATGGCGTTCCCGCGGCTACCGCCTATGACACGCTCCGCCGGCAAGTGGAGCATTTGCTGGCTAATCCTCCGGAAACGGAGGAAACGACCGGGCGTCAGATCCGTATTCCGGTTTGCTACGACCAGACAATGGCGCCCGACCTGCCGGCATTGGCAGCGCGTTGCGGATTGCCCGCAGACAAGGTTGTTGAACTGCACACGGGGCGTGAATACCGGGTATTTATGCTCGGTTTTCTGCCCGGATTCCCCTATATGGGAACGGTAGATGAACAAATTGCCACGCCCAGATTGTCAGAACCCCGATCCCGGGTACCCGCCGGCAGCGTGGGTATTGCCGGCGCCCAAACGGGCATTTACCCCCTCGAATCGCCTGGCGGCTGGAACCTCATCGGTCGGACACCGCTCCGGCTGTTTGATGCGCAACGCGCCGAACCCACCCTGCTGCAACCCGGCGACCGGGTGCGTTTTTTCCCCATCTCCCCGCGGGAGTTTCACCAAATCCAGGCCGGGTCGTGAGCCTGCTTGTGCTGAAACCGGGACTGCTGGATACGATCCAGGATCGCGGCCGATTCGGCTATGCGCATCTCGGCATCAATCCCACCGGCGTCATGGATATTAGCGCAATGAGCGTTTCCAATCTGTTGGTTGGAAATAAACCGGATGAAGCCGTGCTGGAAATGCACTTTCCGGCGCCGCGCCTGCGCTTCGAATCGGCCGCTTTGTTTGCCCTGACGGGTGCGGACTTCGATGCACGGTTGGACGGGCAGGTTGTGCCGGTACATACCCCGGTAGTAGCTGCCGCCGGCACCGCTTTGGAGTTCCGGAAGCCCTTGTCCGGCGCTCGTTGTTACCTGTCCGTTTCAGGCGGATTTGAGATGGAATCCTGGTTGGGCAGCCGGAGCACAAACCTGGCTGTTCAGGCAGGCGGTTTCCATGGACGGGCCCTGCAAACGGACGACGTGCTGCCTTTTCGCAGGGCGACAGATTACGGCGATATTTTAAAGGGTAAAAAGATAATTGTATTTCCGTGGAAAGCCGACGTGAGGGGATTGTACCCCGGTGATGAAACGCTGCGGTTTTTTCCGGGAGCGGAATACGAATGGTTAACACCCGGATCGAAAGAACGGCTGGTAACAACCCACTGGAAAATAACCCCGCATAGCGACCGAATGGGGTACCGTATTGAAGGCCCTGCATTGGACCGGAACGAAGCGGTGGAGCTGGTTTCTTCCGCCGTCGTGCCCGGTACGATTCAACTTTTGCCCAACGGGCAGTTTATCATCCTGATGGCCGACAGCCAGACAACCGGCGGTTATCCGCGTATCGGGCATGTTATCGGAGCCGATATGCCGGGGCTGGCGCAGATGCGGGTGGGGGAGGTTTTGCGTTTGCAGCAAGTAGATTTGCAGGCCGCCGAAGCAGCTAAAGCGGTGCAAATTCAAGGGTTGTTGCGAATGCGGTGGGGGATTTATTTTGCTCTTCACGCGGTCTGACAGACCGCGTTACAAATATCCTTTCACCGCATCCACCGCTGCCTGCAATTGCGTAGCATCGCTGCCGCCCGCCGTGGCAAAAAACGGTTGACCGCCGCCGCCGCCTTTCAGGAATTTTTGCGCCAGTTCGCGCACGATGGTACCCGCATTGAGGCCGCGTTCTTTCACCAGAGCGTCGCTGATTTTTATCGTCAGCAGCGGTTTATCGGCATTTACGGAGCCGAAGGCTATGACGGCAGGGGCCAATTCGCGTTCGAGTTCGAAAGCCAGGGTTTTAACGGCATTGGCGTCGTTGAGCGGTAGTACCGTGCCGATGAAAGATATGCCGTTCACAGTTTGCGCTTTACCCCGCAGGCCGTCGCGCAGGCTGTTGGCCTGCTCCTGTACCAGGCGTTCTATTTCTTTTTGCAGGCGTTTGTTTTCTTCCTGCAGATCGTTCACGGCTTTGGCCGGCTCCTTGGCCTTCAGCATCAGTTTGATGGCCGTCACTTCGCGTTCCAGGCCGGAGATATATTCTTCGGCGGCGGCGGCAGTGAGCGCCTCTACACGGCGTACGCCGGCGGCCACGGCCGATTCTCCGGTGATCTTGAAGTAGCCGATCTGACCCGTCTGGCGCACGTGGCAGCCGCCGCAGAGTTCGCGTGAGTAAGCGGGGTCGAAAGTGATCATACGTACGGTTTCGCCGTATTTTTCACCGAAGAGCATCATGGCGCCGGCTTTTTTGGCCGCCTCGATGGGCAGGTTGCGCGCCTCTTCAAGGGCGATGTTTTCCCGGATCTTTTCGTTGACGATCTGTTCGATCTGAGCCAGTTCCTCGTCGGTCACTTTTTGGAAGTGGGCAAAGTCGAAACGCAGGGTTTTCTCGTCGAGGTAGGAGCCTTTTTGTTGCACGTGATGGCCCAGCACCTTGCGCAGGGCGGCGTGCAGCAGGTGGGTGGCCGAGTGGTTGTTTTCGGTGAGCCGGCGTTTGCGCTCGTCGACATGGCAATGCACCGTGGGGTCCTGCAGGTATTGCGGCAGTCGCTCCACGATGTGGATGACCAGGTCGTTTTCCTTTTTCGTGTCGAGTACGCGGATCTTTTCGTCGCTGAACTCCAGCCAGCCGGTGTCGCCCACCTGGCCGCCGCCTTCGGGATAGAAAGGCGTACGGTTGAGCACCAGTTGGTATTGCGGCTGGCCTTTGAGCATGACGGTGCGGTATTTCACCACATGGCTGTCGCGCAGTTCGAGCTGGTCGTAGCCGAGGAACTGCACGTTGGCTTCGTCGCGGAGCACCATCCAGTCGCCCACTTCTTTGGCGGCGTCTTTGCGGGAGCGGATCTTTTGTTCCTCCAGGGCTTTTTCAAAGCCGGTTTCATCCACGATCCAGCCTTTTTCCCGGGCAATGAGTCGCGTAAGGTCGATAGGGAAGCCGTAGGTATCGTAGAGTTCGAAGGCTTGTTCGCCGCTGATCTCCTTGTTTTGAATATCGAGGCCTTCGATACGTTTGAGCCCGCTTTCGAGGGTACGCAGGAAGGATTTTTCTTCTTCCAGGATCACTTTTACCACGAAGTCGATCTGCGCTTTCAGTTCGGGGAAAACGTCGCTGAATTCTTCGGCGAGGATCGGGGCCATGCGATACATCACGGGTTCTTTCAGGTTAAGGAAAGAATAGTAGTACCGGACGGCGCGGCGCAAAATGCGGCGAATGACATAGCCGGCCCCGGTATTGGCCGGCAGTTCGCCGTCGGCGATGGTGAAGCACACGGCGCGCAGGTGATCGGCCACCACGCGCATGGCCACGTCGGTTTTTTTCCAGTTA
>JAKLJF010000640.1 GCA_023151335.1 Thermoanaerobaculia bacterium
TTTGTTTTTCAGCGTACAATTCTGGCAGGGCTTCTATTTCGCCGACATGGTGTTTTCCGGGGTTACGCTGGCTTTATTGTTTATTTCGCTGGGCTATATTTTTAAAAACAGGGTTTCCCTCGTCGTTGCCTGCGTGTCGTGGATAGCCCTGGCAGTCACTTTGATCGCGCATATCTTCAGGGCCTTGCCGGAAAATGCCCAGCGTTTTTTGAAAATTGACGAACTGGAGTTTTTGATATGGGGCGCTACTTTGATGTTTTCCTACAAACCCTTGCTTATTGTCACGTTTTTTGCGCTGATCGTATCCTGGCTTTGGAAAAGGCTCAAAACCGCCACGGCGCTTCAGGAACAAGAGAAAAACGATCTGTACGCGGCACACCGAAATGAAATCGCACTGTTGAGCGAACAATGGGCAGCCGAAAAGGAAGCGTTGCGCAGGCAATATGAAATGCCCGTACAAAAATTGGCAGACCTGCCGGGAGTCGAATACAACAGAAAAATGAAATATCCCCGCCTGGACGAAACGGACTGGACGATCGTGGAACGGATCGCCAAAGGAGAAAAAGTACCGGCCATCACCAAATTTCTGGGCGTAAAAGACGGTTTTGTGCCGCCGCGCATCGAAAAGATTGCCGGCGCCTTCGGTTCCTCCTCGTCAGCGCAAATCGACATCCTCCGGCTTGCCCTGCTCAACGGCGTACTGACGAATGAGCAATTGAAGGAGGATGGCACTTCCGGTTGAAATGGCATTTAAGTTGGAATAAAGGGAATTCACGGGTCATACCGGAATTCCCTTTATTTTTTTGGGAATTCCCGAAAATATCCACACTTCCGGAATTGCCCTTGTACAGGGGCGGGCAGCTGGCCACTTTTACCGTCATTTAAAACCCGTTCAACGTCCTTGTTATGAATCTGTTTGTACGAAAACCCCTCTCCGCTTTACTCGAAGAAGCCCGTGAGGAAGGCCAGGGCACCCTTAAACGCCACCTCGGGCCGGGCAATCTGATCCTGCTGGGTATTGGCGCCATTATCGGGGCCGGCTTGTTTGTGCGTACCGCCGCGGCTGCCGCTGATCACGCCGGCGCGGGCGTTACTATTTCCTTTGTTATTGCCGCCGTCGGCTGCGCTTTTGCCGGACTTTGCTACGCGGAATTTGCCTCTATGATCCCCATCTCCGGCAGCGCTTACACCTATTCCTATGCCACGATGGGGCAATTCATCGCCTGGATCATCGGCTGGGACCTGGTGCTGGAATACGCGCTCGGCGCCGCCACGGTGAGCATCGCCTGGGCGGAATACCTGAACAAACTGCTCGCCCAGTTCATCGGCCCCGATTGGGTCATCCCGTATTCCTGGTGTCATTCGCCGTTCCAGGTGTCGGAAATGGGCGAACGCGGCATCATGAACGCTCCCGCTCTGATCATTCTGATCATACTGACGCTTATTCTGATCCGGGGCATCCGGGAATCGGCCATCGTGAACGGTATTATCGTAGCCGTAAAAGTGGTGATCGTCCTGCTGTTTATCGCTTTGGGTTGGTCGTTTATCAATCCGGCCAATCACGACCCCTTGATTCCGCCCGTATCGGAATACACCAACAGCCTGGGTATAACGCACAGTTTCGGGGGGTGGGGCGGTATATTGTCTGGCGCGGGGGTTGTGTTTTTTGCCTTTATCGGTTTCGATGCCGTGTCAACCGCCGCGCAGGAAACCGTCAACCCGAAACGCACGATGCCCATCGGCATCCTGGGTTCGCTGGCCGTTTGTACGGTGTTGTATATTTTGTTCAGCTACGTGCTCACCGGCGTGGCGCCATACACCGATTTCCGCTCGGCGGGCCTCGAAGCCTCGGTGACGTATGCCATTGAACAATACATGACGGGCTATGGCTGGCTGGCCAGGTTTATTACCGTGGCCATCCTGTTCGGATTTTCTTCCGTCATTCTGGTGATGCTGCTGGGACAAAGCCGGGTGTTTTACTCCATGTCGCGCGACGGGTTGGTACCCGGTTTTTTTTCCGTGCTGCATCCCCGGTACCGGACGCCGTATAAATCAAACGTCTTGTTTTTGTTTTTCGTCGGTTTGTTTGCCGCCTTTGTGCCCGGCGACGTGGTTGGCGACATGACAAGCATCGGCACCCTGTTCGCATTTGTGCTCGTATCGCTGGGCGTTATCCTGATGCGTCGCTCCGATCCCGATGCCACCCGGCCTTTCCGTACCCCGCTGGTGCCCCTGGTACCCATCCTCGGTGCGCTTTTCTGCGGCGCCATGATTTTCGGTCTTGGCGTGGAAAACTGGAGCCGCCTGCTGGCCTGGCTGGCGATTGGTCTGGTGATCTATTTCGTTTACAGCCAGAAACATGCGAAAATAAAAGGCTGAGATGCTGCCGGCACGATTTTGTCAGGCGTCCGACCAAACCGGCGAAGAGGACTTTACTGGATCCGCGTCCGGACTCAGGCCGGAAGCGCCTGGCTAAAATTATCGGTTCAACGCTGATTAACAGCATTTCTTTTTACATTAGCTGGCAAAAGAAAGGCTCATAAACTTTCAAATCTGCATCCTATGTTCGGAAGAAACCAGGGTGGCGGGGGCCTCGGCGCTTCGCCCAAACTTTTGATCGCCGTTTTGCTGGCCGGTATCGCCTTATCGCGCTATTACTGCAACAGTTCTTACAACGAAATTACCGGTGAAAAACAACACATCAGCATTTCACCGGAACAAGAAGTGGCCATGGGCCTGCAAAGCGCGCCGCAAATGATGGCTGAGATGGGCGGTGAAATCACCAACCATGAAGCAGCGGAATTGGTAAAACGCGTTGGCGACCGCATTGTGCGCAATTCTGATGCCGCCAAAACGGTATACAACAATCACTTCGAATTTCACCTGATCAACGACCTTAATACTATCAACGCTTTTGCACTGCCCGGCGGACAAATATTTATTACTACCGGCCTGCTCGCGCGTTTGAAAAGCGAAGACCAGTTAGCTGGCATCCTGGGGCACGAAGCTGGCCACGTGGTGGCGCGGCACAGCGCCGAAAAACTGGCGCAAATGGAACTGGCGCAAGGCCTCACCGGCGCAGTAACTATGGCTACCTACGACCCCGGCAATCCCAACAGCGGCTATATTGCCCAGATGGTCTCGAATATGCTGCAAATGAAATATGGGCGGGATCAGGAACTGGAAAGTGACGAGCTCGGGGTACGCTTCATGCTGCAGGCCGGATACGACCCCGAACAACTGATCGACGTGATGGAAATCCTTAAACAGGCCGCCGGCCCCAACCGGGTGCCCGAATTCCAGAGCACACACCCCGACCCGGAAAACCGGAAAGAGCATATCAAGGCGGCAATTGAAAAATACAGGGGCGGTCAGTAACTAAAAAAAGGGCGGTCAAGCAACCACAGAAGAGATCGCAACGCCAATCAGGACAAGCGTATTTTCTCACGTATTTTCCCTTATCTTAAAAAATTTGACTGATGAGAAACCTGTTGCTTTTGCCTGCCTTTATTTTTATCGCCGCGTCCGGAAATACCCAGGAAAATATCCGGATAGTTAGCCTGAAGATGTATGCCGGTTTGGAAGATGTTGGGGTTGAATATGAAAAATTCGTCCGCCAACGAACCATTATCTCCAG
>JAKLJF010000641.1:0-1895 GCA_023151335.1 Thermoanaerobaculia bacterium
GGGGCGACATCACTAGCATAGGGCAACGCCCTATGAATAATATAGGGCAACGCCCTATGGACAATAACACCACTAGTTGATATCTAACCATCAATCCCAAACATACCGTTCATCATACTCCACCCGGTATTTTTTCAGAAATGCCCGGAACTCGTCTTTGAAGTCGCGTTTCCGGTGGTGTTCAGCCTGATTTTCAATATACCGGACCACGACGTCAATTTGTGCCGGATTGACCGAAAACGCGCCGTATCCATCCTGCCAGTAAAAACTTTCATAGGCATTACCCTTCGTTTTTATCCATTTCGACGACCGCTTTTTGACTTCTTCCAACAAATCCATCAGGGCAATTTTTTTGGACAGGATGCACAGGATATGTACATGATCGTCGTGCCCGCCCACTTGTACCGGGTGACATTCGAGGGCCTGGCACACGCCGCCCAGGTAGGCGAATAATTCCGGTTTGATAGGGTCGTCTATGAGCGGTTGCCGGTGTTTGGTGCTGAAGGTAATGTGAACGTAGACTTTGGCGAGCGATTGTGGCATAAGATTAGGTTTAGGTTTACAGTCACAGGGCGGCGCCCTGTGTTCCCGATTCACAGGGCGCCGCCCTGTGTTCCCGATTCACAGGGCGCCGCCCTGTGTTACTGATGTCGCCCTTTCAGGGCTTCTCCACACGGCGTAGCCCCGTAGGGGCGTCATCACTAACGTAGGGCGCCGCCCTACGGAACCAACGAGCGGTACACAATACTCTGCAGCCTTGGCCGGTAATTCCCCGAGATCAGCAGGTTATTCGTCATGGTCGGGTAGGTGCGGTTGGAGAGGAAGATAAAGATCAGGTTGCAGTCCGGATCGGCCCAGACGGCGTTGCCGGTGAATCCGGTATGGCCGTACGTGTTGGGGCCGGCGAGCGGACTCATGTTCTGAGTCTGTTTCGGATCCAGTTCCTTCATATCGAAGCCGATGCCGCGGCGGGTGCTGACTTTGGCACGGGTGGTAAAATGTCGCACGGTTTCGGCCTCGAGATACCGGCGGCCGCCGTATTCGCCTTCATTGAGCAGCATCTGGAATACTTTGGCCAGGTCGTTGGCGTTGCTGAACAGGCCGGCGTGGCCGCTGACACCGCCGATCATGGCCGCGCCCATGTCGTGCACGTAGCCTTGCAGGCGTTGCTGCCGGAAATAGGTATCGTCTTCGGTGGGCACGCAACGCTCCGACCAACCGAGCGCCCAGGGGTTAAAGGTCATGGTGGCCAGTCCGAGCGGCCGGTAAAAAGTACGCCGGGCAAATACGTCGAGCGGTTGGAGGGAGAGATTCTGCAGGGCGCGGGCGGTGAGGTACAGGCCGAGGTCGGAGTATTTGTAGTTTTTATTGGGCAGGAGTGGCGAAGCAAAAATACGTTGCCAGATGGTGTCCACGTAATCGTCGGCCATGTACAGGTCTTTGGCCACGGGTATTTCATAGCAGGTCATGGCCGCCGGGTGGTAAATTTCCGGGGAGGGACGCCCCAATCCGATCAGCGTTTTTTCATAAAACGGTATCCAGGCCTGCAAACCGGCCTGGTGGATGAGGATTTCCTCCACCGTCAAGTCCTTTTTATCCGTCTTTTGTAACTCAGGCACGTAGGCACTCATCGGTTTGGACAAATCGATCAGGCCTTCGTCCACCAATTTCATGGTGGACACCACGGTAGCGGCTACTTTGGTGATGGAGGCCAGATCGTACAGATTCTCGAGCGCGACGGCTTGGGAGAGCGTGTCGTAAGTGTGGCGCCCGTAGGCCTTGTGCCACACCACCTTGCCGTCTTTGGCCACCAGCAATTGGCAGCCCGGCGCTGCGCCGGCGGCAATGAGTTCGGTCACCACATCGTCCATCAGCCGGAGGGTGTCGCTGTTGAG
>JAKLJF010000641.1:1905-3611 GCA_023151335.1 Thermoanaerobaculia bacterium
TGGCAGCCCGGCGCTGCGCCGGCGGCAATGAGTTCGGTCACCACATCGTCCATCAGCCGGAGGGTGTCGCTGTTGAGCCCCACGGCTTCGGGCAAGTCGTAGCCCATCCGTTTGGAAGCGTATTTTTTATCAATTCCGTGGGCGTAGCGGGCGTATGGAGATGCGGTCACGGGCAGCTTGCCGTGCAGGTCGACGGCGCCGAACAGCGTTTGGGCTGCAATTTCCTGGTTAATAGATTCGTCGCAGTAAGCCAGCAGCACAACAGGTACTTCGTCGAAATAGCGCAGGCTGTAGGGATTGCCGAATACCGTGAGCACCACTTTGGTACGTTCGCACAGGCGGTTGATCCACTGTATCTGACTGTCGCGCAAGCCGAATTTGGTATCGGGCCGGCGGCTCATATCGTGCAGGCTCAGCAGTACGGCATCGTAGGTGGCGAGGGTGTCGAGCAGGAAGGTTGCCTTTGCAGAGTCGAGGTCTTTAGCACCGTTAAAATGCGCCATCGGGGCATAGAACCCACAGGTGGTCTGAAAAACGGTGCGGTTGGTATCGCCAAGGGCCAATGTGGCGAGCTGGAGTTTTTCCACCTGTTCAAAACCCACGATGCCGGCGCGGTCGCGCACCAGCGTGAGGGCGCTTTCCACCAGGCGGCGTTTGAGCAGGATGGATTCCGGACGGTTCAGGTCGCGACGGATATTGGCCACTTCCACGCGTTGCGGTTTGGTGAGGCCGAGACGGTATTTGGCGCGCAGTATCCGTTTGACGCTGGCATCGATCTGCCGGCGGTCGAGGGAATCGGCAGCCAGTGCCGACTGGATGACCGTTATCGCCGCGCCCACATCGCCCGACAAACAGATCATGTCGTTACCCGCCCGCAGGGCCTCCAGGTCGGCATAACCGGGCCGGAAGTGTTTGGCCACCCCCTGCATTTCCATGGCGTCGGTAAAGATCATGCCGTCGAAGCCCATTTTATCGCGCAGCAGGTTGGTCACGATCGAACGGCTGAGCGTGGACGGCCGGTTTTCGCGCGGATCGATGGCCGGCACGCTCAGGTGAGCGACCATGAAGGAACCGATGCCGTACTGGATCAGGGTTTTAAAAGGAAACAATTCGAGGCTGTCGAGCCGTTCGTAGGAACGGGAAATAACGGGCAGATCGAGGTGCGAGTCCACATCTGTATCGCCGTGTCCGGGAAAATGTTTGGCGCAGGCCATCACGCCGCCGTCCTGCAAGCCCATCATATACTGGAAGCTTTTGGCTGCCACGTTGTTGCGGTCTTCACCGAAGGAACGATCATTGATGACGGGATTGGCGGGGTTGTTGTTCACATCGGCCACGGGTGCAAAATTGACCTGCACGCCCAGGCGCCGGCATTGCCGGGCAATTTCACGGCCCATTTCATAGATCAGCCGGTTATCCTGGATAGCGCCGAGCATGATCTGCCGGGGATAGGAAATAGTACCGTCTTTCAGGCGCATGCCCAGGCCCCATTCGGCGTCCATCGAGATCATGAGCGGCAAGCGGTCGCTGAGTGCCTGGTAACGGTTGGTCAGTTCGGCCTGGCGTTCGGGTGTGCCCTGAAAAAAACAGAGGCCGCCCACGCGATATTTGCGAACGATATCTTCCACCATCTGTTCATATTCGGGTCCTTTGTCGGAGTGAGCGCGGACCATGAACAGCTGACCCAGGCGCTCTTCTTCGCTCAG
>JAKLJF010000642.1 GCA_023151335.1 Thermoanaerobaculia bacterium
AATTCTGGAAAACATAACCGTAGTTTTGGCTTTTGCGAGCAGCTTGATATTGCTGCATATCGCTTGGTTGTACAAAGTTACAGTACGGGGATTAATTGTATTTATTCTGGCCGCACTCCTGTTAATATTCGCCATGGAAGAAATCAGTTGGGGACAACGGATTTTCGGATGGAAGACAGCTCAAATAATGCAGCATATCAACGAACAAAAGGAGAATAACCTGCATAACCTGTTCAACGAGTATTTCGATATCGTTTATGTATTGCTGACAGGTCTTTTAGCAAGTCTGTTTTTTTTCCGGGATCAGTGGATAAGTTTTTTAAGCAGGTACCCGCAAACACAGGTATTTGTGGAGTTTATGCCCTCCCGTGACCTCTTTTACACGGGATATTTTTACATTTTTTTAATGCTTTTTACCCTTATTTTTGACCGCGGGGGAGAAACGCTGGAGGCTGCTATTGCCTTGATGTCCTTGTTTTATTCCGTGGATGTGGTAAAAAAGTTTGAGCCGGAAACGGCCTTGGAGCGAAAAATGCTTCGATGATCCTGTTTACCTTTGGCGTCTTTATATCACGCTACAAAAGGTAATCGCATGCAACGCCGCTACTTTCTTCGCGCAACCGCTCTGGGAATCATTGCGCTCCCCTTTACCGTTCACCAGGCCATTCCGGCTGTTTCACTGACAGAACAAACCGACGAAGACACCCTCAAAGACTTTCCCCTGGCCGAGGTTACCATCGATACGCTGCAGCAAAAAATGCAAAGCGGCGCGTGGACGGCCGAGTCGATTGTCAAAATGTACCTCAAACAAATCGCTGCCATCGATAAAAAAGGGCCGCGTCTGAATGCCGTGATCGAACTCAACCCCGACGCCGTAGACATTGCCCGGACACTCGACCGCGAGCGCAAAGCCGGCAAAGTACGTGGTCTGATGCATGGGATACCCGTTTTGGTTAAAGACAATATCGACACGGGCGACAGGATGATGACCACGGCAGGCGCCCTGGCCCTGGAGGGGAACTACGCATCAAAAGATGCGTTCATCATCCGGCAACTGCGGGCCTCGGGAGCGGTCATTCTGGGTAAAACCAACCTCAGCGAATGGGCCAATTTTCGCTCGACACGTTCTTCCAGCGGCTGGAGCAGCCGGGGCGGCCAAACCAAAAATCCCTACCTGCTCGACCGGAGCCCCTGCGGTTCCAGTTCAGGCTCCGGCGCCGCCGTGGCTGCCAACCTGTGCGCCGTGGCTATCGGCACCGAAACCAACGGCTCCATCGCCTGCCCGTCTTCCATCAATGGTATCGTAGGTATCAAACCCACGGTCGGCCTGCTCAGCCGCTCCGGCATCATCCCCATTTCTCATACCCAGGACACCGCCGGCCCGATGGCGCGCAGCGTGCGCGATGCAGCCATTTTACTGGGCGCCCTCACCGGCGCCGACCCGGAAGACCCCGTCACCTCCGGCAGCACGGGTAAATCGTATACCGACTACACCGGCTTTCTGCATACCAAAGGTTTGCAGGGCAAACGCATCGGCATCGAAAAATCATTTCTGAAAGTACATGAAGGCGTGGACGCCCTGCTGCAACAGGCTATCGTGGCGATGAAAGGGCAGGGCGCCGAAATCGTGGAAGTGGAACTCATGGATAAACTGAAAGGACTGAACGGCCAGCGCTATGCCATATTGCAATACGAATTCAAGGACGGGGTGAATAAATATCTGGCCAAGGCCAACGCCAAAGTGAAAAACCTGCAGGAGGTCATCACCTTCAACTGGAAGAATGAGGCCCGAACCATGCCGTATTTTAAACAGGAAATCCTGGAGTCGTCCAACGAAAAAGGAGACTTGCAAACGCCGGAATACCTCGAAGCCCTGGAAAAAGTACTGAACACCACCCGCGGCGCCATAGACACCCTCCTGCGCGAAAACCGGCTGGATGCCATCGCCGGCCCGTCCAACGGCCCGTCGTGGTGCGTCGATCACGTGAACGGCGACCATTTTACGGGTTATGGCGCCTATTCGCCGGCAGCCGTGGCAGGGTATCCTTCCATTGTGGTGCCCATGGGCCTGGTTTCCGGTCTACCCATCGGGCTGGCCATGTTCGGCCCGGCCTACAGCGAGCCGCAACTGATCGCGATGGCTTATGCATACGAACAGGCTTCAATGAAACGGGTGGCGCCGGGCTTTGTCCGGTCATCCCGATAACTATGATTTTGAATCGCTACACCACAATACCCGCTATGAACAACATACTCGAGACAGACAGACTGCACTTGAGACCATTTACACTCGATGATGCCGGTTTCATCCTGAAATTACTGAACACGCCCGGCTGGCTGGAATTTATCGGCGACAGAAATGTCAGATCGATAGCAGACGCGGAAAAATACCTCACCGATGGACCGATGAAAAGCTATCAGATAAATGGTTTCGGGTTATCGGCAGTAACGTTGGCCGGCACGGATGTCCCCATAGGCTCGTGTGGTCTGATAAAAAGGGAAGGACTCCCCGATGTGGATTTGGGGTTTGCCTTTTTGCCGGAGTTCACAGGTAAGGGATATGCGAGCGAAATAGCCGCTGCAGTGCTGGCTTATGCAACAAACGAGTTGAAAATAAACCGGGTTCTGGCAATAACCTCGCTGAACAATACCGGTTCGATCAACGTGTTGAAAAAGATCGGATTTGAATTCGAAAGCATTATTAAAATGCCGGATGACGATGAAGAACTCAATTTGTTTAGTTATACTGTCGACCTGAGTTAAGCATGCAGTGCTATTTTGCCGTGTTGGGCTGCCGGATCAAACTCCGAAGTCCGGGCAGGGCTGAGTCAATGCAAAAGTGAAAAGCAGGAAAGCGCTACCGGACAAAGTGTCCGGAATCGGGCACTTTTTATTTTGCTAAAATTGCATAAGTTATTGTTTATCAATAATTTGACACTTGGCACGCCGCTTGGATTTATCTCTGTACCAGCGTTTAAAAACGAACGAAAATGGACAGAGATCTTTCAGTACAGGAAATAAAACGGCAAAAAAACCGGACGGTCCGGTATATCGCCATATCGGCGGTGGTGTTAATTGCGGCAATATGGCTATTGCGCGGCGCGCTTTCTTCCACCCTGAAACGGGCCGACATTCGTATCGCCGTGGTGGAAACCGGCGACGTGGAAAATACGCTCACTGCCGCGGGTGAAGTGCAGCCCGAAATGGAGCAGGTGATCACCAGTCCGATTTCGGCCACGATCCAGCAGGCGTATTTCAATGCCGGCTCTACGGTGAAACCGGGCGACAAGATCCTGGAACTGGACAAAACCTTCACCCGGATCGAGTTTGAAAAACAAAAAGACCAGCTCGAACTCAAACGCAACGGCATTGTGCGGATCAGACTCGATCTGGACAAGAGCTATTTCGATATCCAAATCCAGGATTCCATAAAAGCCTACGAGATCAACAGCCTGAAGGCAGAACTGGAAAATGCCAGACGCCTGTTTAAAGCCGGCGGCGGCACCCGCGAAGCCATCGAACAGGCGGAAACCAACCTGCGTATCGCCCAGCTCCAGAAACGCCAACTGGAAAACGATATCCGCAGCCGCCAGCAAAGCATGAAA
>JAKLJF010000643.1:0-3304 GCA_023151335.1 Thermoanaerobaculia bacterium
TAAACCTGAAATAGCACTAAATGCCCGGCGACCAATTCAAGCCCAGACTCGGATACGCAATCCCGTATTGATCCCAACTTTTACCCGCGGTATAATACAATTGCACCCCGAACGCCAGCGTCAGGTTTTGCCAGATCCGGAACTCGCCGCCCACTGCCGCCGGAATGTACCACTGTCCGGGCCGTTGCACGTAGTACTCGATAAAATCAACATTATCGGAAGAAAAGTTGCCGGTGAGCAGACCGGTTTCCGCATAGAGCCCCCAGCGTCCCGGTTTTTCCCGAAAAAAAGGCTGAATAAAATACCAGCGGCCCCACGCGCCGGCCATATAAAACGATTGCGCGGCCGTCTCAAAATTGCGCGCCCTTACCAGATTGGCGCGGATGCCGGCGTAGAGGCGGCGGGTAAGCGATATGCCGGCCCGGGCGCCCCAGAATTGCGATACTTCAAAGCGGTTGTTCCATTCTCCCTCCCAGTCCCGGTCGGCACCGTATTCGGCGCCGATCAGCGCTTGCCGGGCAAAATAGCCGGTTTTTTGGGCGTTGGCCGGCGCGGCCAGTAGATAGAGGACAAGGAGCAGGAAAACAAGTGTACATTTCATGTTGTTAAGGTTGTTTTTGACGTTAAAAACCGGATGTTTGCATGGTTTCATGCAACAAATTTTCCTGACGATGAAGATACGCTTTACGGTTGCTTGCCTTGCTCTTTTTATAGTAAACCTCACCGCGCAGGATCGCATCACCGGCCGCGCCTGGGCTACCCGCAGCGAAGTGATTGCCCGCAATGGCATGGCCTGTACCAGCCATCCGCTGGCCAGCCAGGTGGCTATCGATATCCTGAAAAAAGGCGGCACAGCCATCGACGCGGCCATCGCCGCCAACGCCTGCCTGGGTCTGATGGAACCCACCGGCTGCGGCATAGGCGGCGACCTGTTTGCCATCGTTTGGGATGCCAAAACAAAAAAACTGTACGGCCTGAACGCCAGTGGCCGCAGCCCTAAAAACCTGACACTGAATTATTTTCAGGAGAAAGGCCTGAAATCCATTCCCGCTTACGGCCCTTTGCCGGTTTCGGTTCCCGGCGCCGTGGATGGCTGGTTTTCCCTGCATGGCCGTTTCGGACGCCTCTCCATGCGCGAGGTGTTGCAGCCGGCTATCGACTACGCCGAACAAGGCTTCCCGGTAACCGAACTGGTGGCCTACTACCTGCAACTCAGCGCGCGCCGCTTCGCTGACCAGCCCAACTTCAAAGAGATATGGATGCCCGGCGGCAAAGCGCCGGAAAAAGGCGACGTGTTCCGCAATCCTGCCCTGGCCAATACCTACCGCCTGCTGGCCGAAAAAGGAAGGGACGAATTTTACAAGGGTAGTATTGCCCGCGTCATCGACCGGTTTATCCGCGAACAAGGCGGCTTTTTGTCGATTGAGGACCTCGCCGCGCACCGGAGCGAATGGGTGGATCCCGTGGGCGTCAACTACCGCGGCTACGATGTGTGGGAAATTCCGCCGAACGGGCAAGGCATGGCCGCCCTGCAAATGCTCAATATCCTGGAAGGTTTTGAGTTTAAACCGGAGGATTACGGCACTGCCCGGCATATTCACTTGTTTACGGAAGCCAAAAAACTGGCTTTTGAAGACCGGGCGAAATATTACGCCGACCCCGATTTCGTCAAAATACCCGTCCAGGAACTGCTGAGCAAAGAATACGCTGCCCGCCGCCGCGCCCTCATCGACCCCGATCGCGCCGCGGCAAACGTGTCGGCCGGTGAACCGTTATCACAAAATACCATTTATCTCACGGTGGCCGACGCGGCGGGCAATATGATCAGCCTCATTCAGAGCAATTACCGGGGCATGGGGAGCGGCATGGCGCCTCCGGGGCTGGGGTTCATGCTCCAGGATCGCGGCGAATTGTTCAGCCTCGATCCCAAACACGCCAACGTGTACGCGCCCGGCAAACGCCCCTTCCATACGATCATTCCCGCCTTCGTGACCAAAGACGGCGAGCCCTTTGTCAGTTTCGGCGTCATGGGTGGCGATTACCAGCCTATCGGCCATACCCAAATTGTGATGGACCTTATCGACTTCCACATGAACCTCCAGGAAGCGGGCGACGCACCCCGACTCGACCACCAGGGGGGCAACAGCGACCCGACAGGGCCGGCAACAGGGCAGGGGAGCGGTCGCGGCGAAATCCTGCTGGAACACGGCTTCGACTACGAAGTCATCCGGCAACTCATGCAGATGGGACACAAAGTGGGTTACGGCCTTGGCGGTTACGGCGGCTACCAGGCAATTCGCTGGGATAAAGAGCGTAAAGTTTATTTCGGCGCCAGCGAAAGCAGAAAGGATGGGTGCGCGATCGGGTATTAAGGCCTGCTATTAACGTACGCGAGGATTTGTTCGATCTGTTCGTCGGACAAACCAGTAAAGTCATACATAATCGTCGGGCCCCATTTTTTCCATAATTCCACTGCGCGGGGATGTCCGGCCTTTATGATTTGGAATGGCCGGTTTTTGAGATGTCGCCTGCTCGTGCCTCGCAGACAACACCTCAAAAACCGGATCGATCGTACAAACTGGGAATCGCTGCAAATCGACCTGGGTTGGCGTTAAAGCACTTGTAATTGGTCAGATTCTACAATATGTACGCCACTCAAATCCCGGTTAGCCATCTCGATCAGCGCGGCCGCGACTTTAGCGGCCTGGATACCCCGGTATTTTTTAGGGATTAAAAACGAAAAAGCCTGCGCCAATATGATCCCTACCTGCTCACCCAAACGAAATTCTTCCCGGTGGCCAAGTAAAAACGAGGGCCGCGCCGATACGAATGTTTTAAAGTGGAGCGCTTTTAACTTTTCTTCCAAATCGCCCTTGGTGCGCAGGTAAAAATTGGAAGACTGCGCATCGGCGCCAATAGAAGAAACGAGCAAGTATTGTTGCACGCCGTTTTCACGGGCAATTTTACCGATTTCAAATGGGTAAGTGCAGTCGATCCGGTATTGCGCCTCCTTGGAGCCGGCTTTGCGGAGCGTGGTGCCCAGTGCGCAAAACAGGTCGTCGCCTTTGATTTTGGCCAGGTCCGGATGGTCGAAGTCGATGATCTCCTGCCGGAGTTTGGGGTGTTGCCGGTTAAGCGGACGTCGGGTGAGCGCCACGACCGTTTCGTAGCGGGCATCATTTAGCAGTTGATCGAGCAAGTGGCTGCCCACCAGTCCGGTAGCGCCAAGCAATAAAGCTGTTTTTGCCATAATGGGAGGATTACTTTCCGACAAATTTCGGTATTTGCGCAAATTTTTATCATT
>JAKLJF010000643.1:3314-3594 GCA_023151335.1 Thermoanaerobaculia bacterium
ATCATTATTGCACAAAAAATAGCAATCATGTACTCCCTGAGTTCCCTGCATATTTATCCGGTCAAGTCTCTTGCCGGCATATCACTTGACGTTGCCGAGGTGCAATCCCGCGGCCTGCAATACGACCGGCGCTGGATGCTGGTGGATGAGCAGGGTGTGTTTGTCACGCAGCGCGAACTGGCCGAACTGGCCTTGCTTGGTACGGCTATTGAACCGCCGTTTCTGATCGTTTTTTCCCGAAAAGACCCGGCGCTCAGGGTAGAGGTTCCATTGGAAATTC
>JAKLJF010000644.1 GCA_023151335.1 Thermoanaerobaculia bacterium
TAAACTTTCTAAACCCTCTAAACCCTCTAAACTTTCTAAACCCCCTCATAAACCCTTACATTCGCCCTGTTATGCGACGCAATCTACTCTGGCTTCTGGGCGCCGCCGTTCTGGCCGCCGTAGCATATTATTTCTCCGACATCGTAGCTTACCTGCTGATCGCCTGGGTGCTCTCCATGCTGGGGCGCCCGCTCATGGTCTTTTTTCAGCGACGGATTCGCTACCGGAATTGGCGCATGGGGCCAGGCGGAGCCGCGGCATTGACCATCTTGTGCTTTTATCTGGCCATTTCCGGCTTGCTGATGATCTTTGTGCCCACCTTCATCGCTCAGGCCGAACATCTGGCTTCCGTGGATTACAACGCCCTCGGCGAAAAGTTAAAGGAGCCCTTTTTTAACCTCGACAGGCGTCTGCACGAGGTAGGATTGCTGGAACAGGGAGAGTCGCTGGGTACCCGCACACAGCAACTGCTCAGCACCTGGTTCAAGCCGACCATGGTGGGCGATTTCCTGGGATCCTTCCTCTCCACGGCCGGAAGCCTGCTGGTTACCTTCGGTTCGGTCACTTTTATCCTGTTTTTTTTCCTGAAAGACGACTCCCTTTTCCTGGACATCATTCATGCTTTTGTTCCCACCGAACTGGAGAACAAGGTGCAGCATGCCGTGAAACAGTCCAGTGAGATGCTGACGCGATATTTCGGCGGACTGGCCCTGCAAACGCTCAGTTTTATGGCGGCCGTTACGCTGGCGCTCTGGATCATGGGGGTACCCAATGCCCTGCTGATCGGGGTGATCGGGGGTCTGTTCAACATCATTCCCTACGTGGGACCCATACTCGGGATCATCGTCGGTTGTTTTTTCACGGTATCCTACTATATCGAAGCGGATTTCGCCCTGATGATCGCGCCATTGGTCAAAGTAACGCTGACGATCCTGATCGTTCATTTTGTCGACAGCAACCTGACCGGCCCCTACATTATGTCGAGCAGTGTAAGGGCGCATCCCCTGGAAATATTTATCGTCACGCTCATGGCTGCAAAAATGGGCGGCATGGTGGGTATGGTCATCGGCGTGCCTGTTTACACCGTCCTGCGGGTGATCGGGCTTGTTTTCTTCAGCGAGTTTAAAGCGGTCAAATGGCTGACCGGGCATTTGCAGGCGGCGCCGGAAGAGCCGCCGGCGGTGGCTGCTAAAGAACGGAAGGGGCAAACGAAATTAAAGCAGTAAGTGCCAGTCTTCCCCCCGGCGGTGTTTTTCTATCCGTAACGCTCGGCGAAGCGACAGGCATCGTTAATCGTCGAGGCAGAATTGATATGGAGGGAATTATTGGTAGCGGCCTCGTTTAGTACGGTTTGAATATCGGGCCAGGCAAACTGGAATTTTTTGAAAAGTATGTTGGCAGTTTCCTGTAGGACTTGTGTACTGATGACGCTGTCCTCGTTGGTTATGACTTGCTGGGCGACCTGTTGCTTGCGCAGATCAAGGTCGGTATGAGCATAGATGATAAGGTTTGAGTCTAGGAAACATTTACCGTTCATTGGCTTCTTCGCGGTTGAATTTGAAGGGTTTTCCGTTGGTTTTCAACACGGTGAACGAGACTTTTTTGCGGGGGTGTTTTTCAGCGGCAGCAGCGGTTTTCAACTGTTCTGCGACCTGGATTTTTTCTTCGGCGGACAGTTGAAGCAAAGCGCGGAGCAGTTGTTCGCTGGATATTTCAAGAGACAATTCCATACAGGCAATTTTTTTACAAAAGTAAGTTCATTTTCATCACAGGTCAATATTTCATGCCCCTGCCAATAACAACTCCAGCAGTTCCGCCGCCGCCTTAGCCACCACCGTGCCCGGCCCGAACACCGCTGCCACCCCGGCCTTTTTCAGAAAATCGTAGTCCTGCGGCGGTATGACGCCGCCCACGACCACGAGAATATCCTCGCGGCCCAGTTTTTTCAGTTCGGCAATGGCTTGTGGCGCCAGGGTTTTGTGTCCGGCAGCCAGGGAGGAAATACCGAGGATATGCACGTCGTTTTCGGCGGCCTGGCGGGCGGCCTCGGCGGGCGTCTGGAACAGGGGGCCGATATCCACGTCGAAACCGAGGTCGGCGAAGGCGGTGGAGATCACCTTGGCCCCGCGGTCGTGACCGTCCTGGCCGAGTTTGGCCACGAGGATACGCGGCCGGCGGCCTTCCTGTTCGGCAAAAGCGTCGGCCAGTGCCCGCGCTTTGTCAAAATCGCTGTTTTTTGTCATTTCTCCGGCATAAACCCCCGCCACGGTGCGGGTTGTGGCATTGTAACGGCCAAAAACATTTTCCAGGGCAGCGGATATTTCTCCGAGAGTGGCGCGGGCGCGGGCGGCTTCGATGGCGAGAGAAAGGAGATTGGTTCCAGCCTCAGAGGACGAAACCCCACCCCCGGCCCTGCCCCTGAAGGGGAGGGGAGACGCAGAGGGGCCCGTGACATCACGTCTCCCCTCCCCTGAAGGGGAGGGGTCGGGGGTGGGGTTTCGCCCTTCAGGGGAGAGGCCGGGGTTTTGCGCCGCCTCTTCCAGCGCCCGCAGCGCTTCCTGCACCTTTGCCTCATCCCGTTTCGCTTTTACCGCCTGTATCCGCCGTATCTGCGCTTCGCGTACCGCGGTATTGTCCACCTCCAGGATATCGAATTTCACGTCGTCTTCGACCCGGAAAACGTTGACGCCCACAATCTGTTCCTGCCCGGAATCGATACGGGCCTGTTTGCGGGCCGCGGCTTCCTCGATGCGGAGTTTGGGCAGGCCTTCCTCGATGGCTTTGGCCATGCCGCCGAGGGCCTCGACCTCCTGAATGAGCGCCCAGGCTTTCTCTACCAGTTCGGCAGTGAGGTTTTCCACGAAATAAGAGCCCGACCAGGGGTCGACGGCGCGACAAACGTCGCTTTCTTTTTGAATGAACAATTGCGTGTCGCGGGCAATTTTGGCCGAAAAATCGGTGGGCAGGGCAATGGCCTCGTCGAAGGAATTGGTGTGCAAACTTTGAGTGCCGCCCAACACGGCAGCCATAGCCTCGATGCAGGTGCGGGCCACGTTATTGAAGGGGTCCTGTTCCGTCAGGCTCCAGCCGCTGGTCTGGCAGTGGGTGCGCAGGGCCAGGCTTTTCGGGTTTTGCGGGTTGAACTGTTTGACCAGTTTGGCCCAGAGCAAACGCCCGGCGCGCATTTTGGCAATTTCGCGAAAATGGTTCATGCCGATACCCCAGAAAAAGGAGAGCCGTGGCGCAAAATCGTCGATATCGAGCCCGGCGGCCAGCCCCGTACGGATATATTCCAGTCCGTCGGCCAGGGTGTAGGCCAGTTCCAGTTCCGCGGGCGCGCCGGCTTCGTGCATGTGGTAACCGGAAATGGAAATGGGATTGAATTTCGGCATGTGATGGGCGCAATACGCGAAAATATCCCCGATGATCCGCATGGAGGCCGCCGGCGGATAGATATAGGTGTTGCGCACCATGAACTCCTTGAGAATATCGTTCTGGATGGTGCCGTTGAGGCGGCGGACATCCGCTCCCTGGCGGCGGGCGGTGAGGACGTAGAGCGCCAGCAAGATGGCGGCCG
>JAKLJF010000645.1:0-1808 GCA_023151335.1 Thermoanaerobaculia bacterium
TTGAAAATAAATGGATCAAATCCCCCCGCTTACTGCAGGGCAAACCGGACCGGCAGCACGAACTGGCACTTTACCTTTTCGCCCCGGTGTTCGGCCGGTAGCCAACGGGGCATTTGTTTGACGATACGCGCGGCTTCCAGGTGCATTGCGGCCGATGGTTCGCCTTTGAGTGTGGCGGTGTGGATTTGTTCCACTTTACCGCTGGTGCCGATAACAAAAGTGACGCCTACCATCCCGCTTCTGCCCGTTTTTCGGTCTTCCTCCGGGTAACTGAGGTTTGTTTGCATAAATTGGAGCAGCGCTGCCATACCGCCCGGAAATTCCGGCAGCCGCTCGCACTTATTGTACACGTTATCGTAAACGCCGGTTTCGGGCGTTTGCCGGAAAGCTACTAAAAACAGTGCGACGATGGGAAGTGCGAGGGTGTATTTCCAGGCCTGGATGGGCGTGGAACTTTTTTGGGTCAGCATGTTGATCCGCTGCCGGATCGGCGCTTGCAGAAAGTGATGCGCCAGGGCAGCCGGCATTCGCTCCTGTATTTGCCGTACGAGTATCATACTGTATTGCCGGCGGTTGCTGGCGTGCGTAGCGGCCGCGTCAGCCTGGTATTCATGCACGTTGCGCAGCGACAAGCGGTACCAGTGCGCCAATGGGTGGAACCAAAATAACACGCACAGGATTTCCAGCAACATTACGTCGATACTGTGCCAGCCCTGAAAGTGCGCCTTTTCATGGGCGAGCATTTCCCGGAAATCAGGCTGATCTTCCAGGTTGTGGGAGACAAATATCCAATGGAAGAAGGAAAAAGGCAGCCGGGCCTGGTCGGTGTATACCATGACGGTTCTGTCCGCCTGAAGTTCCCGCCGGTTGCGGGCGATGAGGCTTGCCAGGCGACCCAATCCCCAGAGCAGCCGCGACAGCGCCAGCGTCGCTCCGATACCATACACCCATTCCACGACGTCGTTCCACCACCAGGCGGCCATGCTTTCTTCCATTTCGCGAAAACCGGCCGCCGCGGTGGGCAGTGTTGAAAACAACTGTCCGGCATCCGTTTGCGGGAGGGGCAGCCAGTGGCCGGACACAGGCAGCAACAGTCCGGCCGCGGCGGTTGTCAGCAGATAGACCCGGTTGGCGGCAAAAAACGTTTCCCTGCGCAGCAACAGCGCATACAGCAGGGCAAAAAGCCCCCAGCAAAGCGAAACCTGAAGCAGATAAAGCAGCATAATCGTCAGGATTTTTCGTCCAGTTTTTTCATAATTTCCTGCAAATCGCGTTCGCTCAGTTTTTTGTCCTCCACCAGGTGCGATACCAGGCGAGATACCGACCCGTCGAAGTAATTGCGTAAAATTTCAGTGAGCGAACGTTTGCCATATTCGTCTTTTTCCACCAGTGGAAAATACTCGTGCGTTTTGCCATAGGCTTTGTGCCCCACGTACCCTTTTTTCTCCAGGATGCGCACCACGCTCGACACCGTACTGTGCGGCGGCTTGGGCTCGGAAAATTTTTCCAGCAGATCGCTCACCGTACAACGCCCGGTTTCCCAGATGAGCTGCATCACTTCTTCCTCGGCTTTAGTCAGTTTTTGCATGATTTCAATATTCCGGTGTTGAACGCCACAAAGGTAAAACGCATTTTTTCGCTATGCAACTATTTTTTTAGTTTTATAACGTAATTTTACGTTATTGTTCTAAATCGTTGAAAATCAGATTTAATTCCCACAAATTTGCACTTTTTATGACCTATTTTGATAAAAACGCACTTTATCCCCCGCTGATCGGCGTTGCGCCGGAACCGGGGTTGTCTTTGGT
>JAKLJF010000645.1:1818-3572 GCA_023151335.1 Thermoanaerobaculia bacterium
ACCCTTTCGGCGCTGGCTGGCTGCGAAACGCCGCCAAACCCGGTTGAGGTCATCATCGTCATCAACAACGCCGGCAATGCCCCGGATAACGTTAAACAATGCAATGCAGAAACTTACAGCCAGACCCTTGACTGGGCAGCGCGCCAAAGCCGGCCCGGACTAAAATTCCACCCACTGCATTTCCCTGAGCTCCCGCCCAAACACGCGGGCGTGGGCCTGGCCCGGAAAATAGCCATGGACGAAGCCGCCCGCCGGCTCGAAAACGCCGGTGTTCCCCGCGGCGTCATTGCCTGCCTCGACGCCGACAGTTTGGTGCAACCGAACTATCTGCAGGCGCTCCAACAGTATTTCGATCGGCAGCCCGGATGCCTGGCAGCGGGCATTTATTACGAACATCCCCTCGATGGCGACGAGTATGCGCCCGAAATTTACGAGTCTATCGCCCGCTACGAATTACACCTCCGCTACTACGTGCATGCCCTGCGCTGGGCCGGACTACCCACCGCCACGCAAACCGTAGGCTCGGCCATGGCCGTTCGCGCCGGTGCCTATCAGGCGCAGGGCGGTATGAACCGGCGGCAGGCAGGCGAAGATTTTTATTTCTTACACAAATTCACCCCGCTCGACGGCTTCGGTGAAATCACCACAACCACGGTCATCCCCTCGCCCCGTTCTTCGCACCGCGTGCCGTTCGGCACCGGAAAAGCCGTGGGCGACATGTTGGCCGGCAACACCTTTTTGACCTATTCACCCCTGATTTTTAAAGATTTAAAAGTTTTTTTGGACAAAACCGATCGATGGTTTGACTTGTCGGGCCCTGCTTTGTTACAGCAAAATGCGGCGGCTCTTGCCGAACTCGACGCCTCGTTGCAAGCGCTTCCCCGGGCCATTTCTTCTTTTTTGGAAAAAGAAAATTTTCGCGGAAGGCTCCGCGAAATCCGCGGCAATACGGCCACGCCGGCGGCCTTCCGGAAGCGTTTTTTTCGCTGGTTCGACCCCTTTCTGGCCATGAAATTCGTCCACCATGCCCGCGACCATTTTTATGCGAATATCCCGGTGGAGGATTGCGGATTACGGATTGCGGATTACGGATTGCGGATTGCAGATTGTGGATTGCGGATTACGGATTGCGGATCATCAGAGGAAATAGGTGCCGGTTATACTTTATCCCGGCAACAGGTGGAAATAAAACCACCTGCGGGGATACGGAACAGCATTCGCGCGTTACTGGAATTATTCAGGACAATGGACCGAAACAGGGGAGGATTTCTCCTCTGATCATTTTATACAACGGCTGTTTTTCTTTTATAAAACAGGCAAAAGACAAATAGTCCTGTAAAAATCAGCGTAAAAGCCTGCGACATCCAGTTCTCCCATTTTGCGCTACGGGTTATAAACGCCGCGAACGCCACGAAACAAACGACCAGGCTGGCCCACCTTAACAATTTTGCGCTCCAACCCGGTATATTTCCCCATTGAGCGGCATCCCGGAAAAAGCGCGACACTACGCCGAAATACAAGGCGAGGCACAACCACTTCATCCAGGTAAAAAAGGCGAGCCGTTTGAGCAACAAAGAAAAATCGGTTTCCCCGGCATCCAGGGTGCGGGTGATAGCGACAATAGCGCCATTTTCAATGAAATCTGCGCCGGCAACCAGAAAAGCCAAAAAAATCAGGAATAAAAAATGCCACATACGGGTGAGCCCGTAGCCCCGAAGCGCAAAAAGAGCAAGAAATAACCCGTAAAAACAGAT
>JAKLJF010000646.1 GCA_023151335.1 Thermoanaerobaculia bacterium
TCACCGATCACAGCCTGTCGGCCTTCTACGCCAACGGCCTGAAACCCGATCGCGTGCTGGCGCAAATGGACGAGATCGACGCGCTGAACGCCGAAATGGCGCCCTTCCGCATATACAAAGGAATCGAAAGCGATATCCTCAACGACGGCTCACTGGATTACCCCGACGCCCTGCTGGAAAAATTCGACTTCGTGATCGCCTCGGTGCACAGCAACCTGAAAATGAGCCGGGAAAAAGCTACCGAACGTATCGTACGGGCCATTGAAAACCCTTACACCACCATCCTCGGCCACCCCACCGGCCGCCTGCTGCTGAGCCGCGAGGGTTACCCCCTCGACTGGGACGCCGTCTTTGAAGCCTGCGCCCGGCATAACGTTGCCATCGAATTGAATGCCAACCCCTACCGGCTGGACATTGATTGGACCCTGATCCCGGAGGCTGTTCGCCACGGAATCAGGGTCAGTATCAACCCCGATGCGCATAGCAAGGACGGGGTGCATGATATCAGGTATGGCGTAATGGTGGCCAGGAAGGGTGGATTGAGCGGGGAAATGTGTTTTAACGCGGCTGAACGGTTGGCGTTTTAACCGGAAGATGAATAGTATGCAAGATTACCTGTCGCGGCCCACCGCCAGTTTCCGGTATTCCACCCGTCCATTCCGGTCCTTAAATTCCAACAGATACATGCCTGCCGGAAGGTTTTCAAAATGTATGCGGAAACGGTCTTGACCGGCGGTGAGCACGGTTATTTTTTTATGCGAAAGGCGAATTTGCGCGATGGATTAAAATCAAAACCCAAAAATTTGTTGCGCTCTGTAAATAATACCAAGTACCCGCTAAAAAAACGATTTCGATTAACGGGTATTTCAACCGCTGAGCCGAACTAGTGTCTTCCAAATTCTCAAACTACTCCAGTAGTTGATGACAGCTGTTTCTTACTTCCATTTTTCTCCTTTCGAAACTCAAATGTACTGTCATAATGCGGTTATTAAGCAAGGCGAATCAATGATTAAAATCCGCGATGCGTCTGCCCTGCGGGGAAGAAGGCGCAACAAGCAGGTATATTTTTCGGCTTCCACCGCCTCGGATGGCGCTAAATCGGGCTGAGGGATTCACACTTCATCGGCTGGACGCACTACTAGTTGCCGATATGCATACGCCAACATTCTCCTCCATTCCCACATTGTCCCCGATACCCAATATCATCAAAATACCAGTCGTTATCAAAATCACCCACTATTGGAATATTGGTTACATTGTTTCCCTGGAACCAGTTATTGGCAGAATAACAAGTGGTTGTAAAGTTTTTGCCATCGCTTAGGTGTAATCGCCAGCTTTCTGTTCCATTTGCACATTTACCCCGGTACACAATATCATCCTTAAATCCGTCACAATCAAAATCGCCTACTAACGGAGTGCTTGTCGGATCGGACCAATCGAACCAATTGCTGGCATTGTAGCAGCTGACAGTAGAAAAGTTACTGCCATTACTAAAATGAATACGCCATGCCTCGATACCGGAGCCACATTTTGCCCTATATGCGATATCATCCATATAACCGTCATTGTCAAAATCACCTACTACAGGTGTGATACTTGCATCGGACCAGTTGAACCAGTTATTAGCCGTGTAGCAGGCGGTCGTAAAGCCGGCACCATTACTGAAATGTATACTCCAAAATTCAGTGCCATTATAGCACTTACCCCTATAGGCAATATCATCCATAAAGCCATCATTGTCAAAGTCACCTACTACGGGCGTGCTCGTTATATCTGCGCTATAAAACCAGTTGCTGGCGGTGAAGCATTTAGTTGTAAAACCCGAACCAGAGCCTATATGCATACGCCAACTTTCCGTGTTATTATTATTACACCGGCCTCGGTAAGCAATGTCATCCAAATAACCATCGTTGTCAAAGTCACCGACTACGGGCGTGCTTGTCGGGTCTGTATTGAAAAACCAATTATCAGCACTAAAACAGGAAGTTGTGAAGTCGGTACCGTTACTTAAATGCATCCTCCAAACTTCAATGCCACTATCGCACTTACCCCTGTAGGCAATATCATCGATAAAGCCATCATTGTCAAAGTCACCTACGATAGGCGTGCTGGTAACATCATTACTAAAAAACCAGTTATTGGCAAAAAAACTTGTTGTATTGAATGTCTTATTTTTACAAATGGACCCGTCGTCGATAGTTATCGTTTTGCAAATTAATTTTTCGCAATAGTTGCAATTACCATCGTAAATTGAAAACTTAATGCAAACATCCATTTTCGATATGCAACACGGAATATTGGGCGGCGACGGGATAGTTAAATGCATAACTCCATCTTGCCCGTTTTGAAACTTCCCCAGACCGGCCCAGATAATTTCCCGCAAACTAATATCAGGGTCCTTGGGCGCATTTTGGGCATTTGAATAGGTGTAATTTTCATTCTTAAGTGTGAGCACACCCAGGTTGGGGTTTTGGCTATCTGGGGAAAGCGAAGCCCAGGCATTAGGTATATTCGCACACCGGTTGCAATCCTCATTGTCGTAGTGTATTTTCCAATCAACCACGGAAGCCCTCACTTGCTGGATAGGGAAGGGGCCAGCTTTAACCTTAAACTTTATTTTGAACGAAGACGCAGCGCTGTTCGGCAAGTAAGTATAATCCATATCTAACAAGGCTACATCCACATCCTTAATTGTACAACAAGGACAGTTAAGGCAGATATCATTATCAAAACCGGGTCGAATGCCTCCCCCTTTGATATTACCGGATGTTTGTGTCACCGTTTGCACATTCCCGTTCAAATCGGTTAAGTTAAAGGAAAGTACCGCGATGAGATCAAAACACTCGCCATTGGGGAAATCCGCACTGTTCAAGGCAAAGGAATATCCGGACCCAGAAATACTGGGATTAGAAAGTGTTTTAACTACGACTCCATTTTGGATGATTTGTAAACTTATCTGTTGATTCTTCAGATCAGGGCGATTCGGAAGAATAAAAGTACCCTGAATTGCAAAGGGGAAGGAGGTTAGGCAGCTATCCTTACCCAAGGTAAGCTTTATTTCTCCAACACTGGAAGGTGAGCAGGAGCAATCATTATTTATCCCCAGAACAGATCCATCCGGGATAGATCCAATTTTCTTTGTGCCCACATTACTAGACCCCAATTTAAAGGTTCCGGTACAGATCACGTCATATCCTGTAGATAAGTCTATCTTATTGAGAAATTTTAAACAATCAATATCAAAACAATAATTGTTTCCGGTATTCAATGATGGAGAATTCAAAGTCCCTATTAGTGTGCCATTTTGAAAAATGTCTAACTTCAACGCTACACTACCCGTATTTGTATTTTGCTTTGGTAATTCATAATCTATACATATCTTTCCCGGCTCCCTACATCCACCAAATAAAATATTTCCAGAGGGATTTCCGGAACAGTCATCGCAAAAGTCATCAATATATGCATAACCATAGTGCTTCCCCTGGGCGCAATCCTCAACTATAAAATGAATTTCAACCTGCTCTCCATTTTGAAAATTACTTAAATCGATTTGGGCGCAAGTCCAGTTC
>JAKLJF010000647.1 GCA_023151335.1 Thermoanaerobaculia bacterium
TGGCGAACCAATCCGCTCAGCCCGTCGTAACTCTTTCGCATATCGGCCGCCTGACGGCTCAGATAATAACGCTGTGCAGCCGTAAATCCCAGCATATCAAACCTCGCTATACATTGAACTCAGGCTGCGCAAATATTCTACCGGCGGCAAATCTCCAAACCGCAACAACACCCCGCCTGGCAATTCCACTACAATACTCCCGCTTGTCTTTGTCTGTATCTCAATAGGACTGAATCGTGTGCTATCCGATTTCTTATCTATATCCAATCGTTTTTGCCATCGATAATACGAGGCTGCGCTGATGCCCTGCGACGCGCAAAAGTCTTTTACGCTCAGATTGCTCTTTTCATAGGCCGACAACAAACCCGACCACGAATCCGCATCCAACCACTTCCGGCTTAGTGCCGTAACTGCTTTTTTCATACCTTTGTTTTTCCGCCAAAGGTCAGGGATCATATTAGCAGCCGCAAGATGACCTTCGTCGTAGGCTTACAATAAAACGGTATCGCCGTCTCTGACCAATACGGAATTTCTCCTTAATCTGGGATCAAACGGTTCTTCATCCATTTTAACAACCGCCCCAATTTGTTTTTTTTGCCTTTCGCTGAGTCCTTGCTCCAGCGCGATATCGAACGGCTCTATTTTCTGTTTCAGTTCAAAAGACGACGCCAGGTTGGCCATCCAGATCGTTTGTTCCCTGTTGGTTGAATAAGTGTCCACGATAGTCAGCCTGTTTTCTGTCAGTGTGCCGGTTTTGTCGCTGCATAAAATTTCGATCCCGCCCATATCCTCAATGGCAGACAGCCGTTTGACGATCACGTTTCTTTTTGCCAGGCGTTTGGCGCCGCGCGCCAGGGAAAAAGTGGTGACCAGGGGCAGGGCTTCCGGTATGACGCTCACGGTAAGCGCAACAGAAAAGATGATCAGTTCAAACACATTAACGCCATCGCGGCTGATCAGCAAATGCGCGGCAAACACCACAACCAGCGTAATGCCGACCAGTTTCAGGATGAACCGCGAAAAGTTGGAGATGCCTTTTTCAAAATCGCTGATTTTTCGCGCCTCACCGGCCAGTTTGGCGATTTTGCCAAACGCGGTACTCTTGCCCGTAGCCAGCACCAGGCCGCGCGCCTCGCCTTTCAATACATCGGTTCCGGAAAAAATCAGGTTAAGCGCCTCGTGATAAGATGAGGGCCTGTTTTCGAGCGTTTCGGCTTTTTTAAACACCGGAATGGATTCGCCGGTCAGTACCGTTTCGTCAATGGTTAAATTTTCCTGTTTGATCAGCCTGATATCAGCCGGCACTTTATAACCGGTTTCCAACACGACCACATCGCCCGGAACCAGCCGGTCGGCGGTGATCTGCTCCACGTTCCCATCCCGCAACACTTTAGCGCGGGGCAAGGCATATTTACTGAGTAACTGAGCGGTTTTTTCCGAACTGTATTCCTGGTAAAACCCCAACCCGGCATTAATGGCGATAAAAACAAAAACCATCAGCGTATCCACCCACTGGCCCAGCAGGATCGTGATGATCATGGCGGCCACCAGCAGATAGATAAAAGCGGATTTGAACTGGCGGAGGAAAATATGCCAGCCCGTGATCTCCTGAAGGACGAGTTTGTTGGGTCTGAATTCAGCCAGCCTCCCGGCGACGGCTTTCCGGTCCAGACCTTTATGCACATCGACGCTCAGCCCGGAAGCGATGTCTGCGCTATCCTGAATGGCGTAATCGAAGATGTTCATGTTATTCGTTTGCCATCAGCGATTATTAGGGAGTGCGATTTTTCCTGTAAGAATTCTTAATAGCGATTTTCCCGTTGCTGAAAGTAAAGAGATCGCATCCCGTTACTTCAACCCTTTTTCCATCTGATTTTGTGCCGGAAAATGTCCATTCTGAGATACCTCTGTCTCCAATGATCAGGTGCCGGGGATCAGACCAACGGGCATCAGGAAAGTTCATAAATACATTTTCAAACGCTTTTCTTACCTCTGCCTGACCCTGAAATGTTTCACCATCGACGTCGGGTCCTGCGGAAGCTTGAAAAACACAATCATCCGTCATGGCGTTCATGATTGCGTTTAGGTCATGCGCATTAAATGCATCAACAAATGATTGCAAAAATGCTTCATTAACAACGGATGATTGAGTCATTGCTATAGTTGATATTGCTGAGAAGATTCCGATTAATAATAGTCTCATTTTGAATATGCGTTGTTAGTGGCTGCCGTATTATTAATTCTCAATTATCTTTCAATTGTAGCTTCTTTAAGCGTGCCAAGTAGACCGGCGGACAATAGTACGAAGGCGGCCGGAGGTTTTTATTCGACCATTTTAAATCCTTTGAATTTTTTCGTCGGCGTTTCGCCCGTCCCCCATTCACCCACAATGATGAACTGGATACCCAACGTATCGAGCCACTGAAATTCAGGGTTCAACTCGATAAAATGCGACAGGAGGATTGTCGATTTCATGCCTGACATGAGTTTGTCGGTGTTCGTAGCCCGGAAGGCTTCCACCTCGCCGGATTCTACTTCCGGGACAGGTAACGTGCCGCAAAATACCCTGTTGGCATCCCGGGAGTAGGGGAAATCCAGCACCCGGAAAGTGCCCGGATCGGCAGACAGTACCCGTTCGCAGTCGAGGAAAACACGATTTTTGTCCCGGGCATAGCCCATTTTGTGCAACACCTCGAAGGTAGCCGGGTCCGCGTCCGGAATCGGTTTGCCCTGCAGGTACACCCGCTGCCGGTCGACGGCGAAGTTCTTATTGTCCAATACCCGGAAACTTGCAGCGTCGGCATCCGGGATCCAGGTCACCCGTTTGCCCACATTTTCGTTGTAGTCCACCCATACCCAGGCGCCGTTTTCTTTTTGGTAGCCGGTGGAGCAGGCAGAGAGCAGGATGCAGAGGAGGAGGAGGGTGCCTGAAAATCGCATGATGATGGGTGTGTTGGTTGTGTGGTTGTCCAGGAATAACCGCGATGCGCCCGCGAGCGTCTGTGATCCTCCTTTGCTACCCATTGCGTTCGAGCGCCTTTTTTAAATTTATCATATTCTCCTTTTCCCGGGCTTTGATTTGAGATTTAACGACAGGAAAAATTGCTCTAAGGAAACCGTGAGGGGTAGCCATAAATCTGGAATCAAGTTTAGTTTGTTCGCCAGTTTTAAATAATTGCAATAGAAGGGCTACTTCAAGTGGCCCGCCATTTATTGATTTGAACAGTATTGACAATTTCAACCTGACCACCCGATAGCATATAAGTAACACCTAATGAAAGCAGTATAAGCGCAAAAATTGGTAATAAAACACGAATGAAAGTATTCATATTTTTATTTTTAGTGGTGGGCTTTTCATGATAGGTGGTTTTTCGCAAATCACTTTCCGACAGGTATAATATCATTTTATTTAACCGCTAACGGGGGACATTCACGCTGCCGCTGCCTGTTGGTTGTTATTCGTCCAACGACAAATTCGTCGGACGAAGTGTAAGCCTACGACGAAGGCCCTCTTGCTCTATTCCACGTAGGCTCTATTTTTGGCAGTTAAGCCTTTGCGGGCGTTT
>JAKLJF010000648.1 GCA_023151335.1 Thermoanaerobaculia bacterium
TGATAATCTACTTTTTCCAGGGCAAGCTGTTCACATAGCGTCCAATTCTGGTGCCATAGTGTACGCCTTCTTCTGCGTCCATCCGGAAGTGAACGCCCAGCGGTACGCGCGACCACGCATTTTCCTGGGCCATTTCAAAGAAACTTCCGAAAGTGCGCGGGGTGCCAACAAATTCTGAACGGCCTTCATGACAACGATCGGTCATGCTGTACGAGTACCCAAATACGCTGGCCAGGGCTTCTGCGCCGGCTGCTCCAAATGTGGCATGGCCCGAAGGATAAGCTGGAAAAGATGGCGTGATGCTTTTGTCGCCGGTGATCGGATTATCCAGGTTAGTGTTCCAGGTCGGGTCGATCAGGCGGCGTATGTAGGTTTGCGGGCGCTCCACGTTATAGTAGTACTTAGAATTCCAGCATCCCACGCCGGCATCGTTGATCGCCATACCTACTTTAGCAAACACCTCCAGCGCCGTTTCCAGGCTGCTATGTTCTTTATCCAACACCTGATTGGCGATGGCGATCCACCGGGGCGGCGGGCTGAAGGTAAGGTCGAGCAGGTCGTCGCTCCAGAATTCTCCTACCCATTCCGCTTCATAAGACAGTGTCGGCGTATTTTGCGCATAAACTTCAATGGCCTGTGAGTACAGCGCAGAGTTGGTCGCTTCACTATATGGCAGCGGAGGACGGCATATCTTGGCTGATTCAGGCAGCGCAAAAGTGCGTACTTTGCCCCAGTAGGGAAACATGCCTTTGCCCGGACCTGGCGTTGTGGGCACCCAGTCGCCTACTTTTTGGTAATTTGCCTGCCAGTCATAATCGCCAAACGGATCTTCATAAGCTTCGTGGCCATAAGGATCAGTGGTTGACCATTCCCAGATCGCGGCGGCAACTTCCTGCCCGCGTTTCTTCGAGCGGTTAAACGTTTCCTGGGAAGTTTCCGACAGAAATTTGCTTTCATTAGACGATTCCAGCGTAGCCATCTTTTGCTTCAGGTCGTTGGAAACATGCGGGAAAAAGCGTGGCATGAGATACCCATAGGAAGCATTTACCACTTCAGGCCAGAAAAATTCACCGTTGTCCGGAGCAGGGATACTCAGTCCGGGAAAAAGATTGGCCAGTGAATTATAATCTGGCATACCTGGAATACAGGCTTCGTAAGCGGCTAACCCTAAATGAGCCAGTGCACGCGGCGCAGGCCCCGGGCGATAGCCGGGCGCATGGCGCTCTACATCCAGAAAGAGCAGATTCCAACTTGTTGCCACGGCGTGATCGTAACTTTTGACCGTATTTGACGGTTCGTCCTGTGTACTGCCGTCGCCACAGGATTGAATCAGTGTGCCTGCTAATATCATCAGCAGGATGAGCGGAAATAAGTGAAAAAATCGTTTCATATAAAGTTTAGGTTTGTAATGCTTTTGGAAACTTTTTTTACGGAACCAATAAAAAAGCGCCGGATTTTAACATTGATTAACAAATCTGGAACCAGTTTTGCAGGAATAGTTTAAAAGTCGTTAAAAAACACCTTAAAAAGTCCTTAAAAGTTTTCTGCACCGCCCCCCCCTAAACCCTCTAAACCCCCTAAACCCTCTAAACCCCCAAAACCTGTTAATTCTGCAACTATGAAAGTGCTGCTTATCGAGGATGAGCCTAAAATGGTTCGATCGCTGAAAAAGGGATTGGAAGAGCATCAGATAGCCGTGGATTTTGCTTATGATGCCCTGCTTGGGAAGCGTTTAGCGGAGTCGAATGAATATTCGGTCATTATTTCCGATGTCATATTACCCGGCATGAACGGATTTGACTTGCTCAAGTCCATCCGCCGCCAGGGCAACCATACGCCGGTTTTACTCCTGACTGCTCTGGGACAAACGGAAGATAAAGTGACCGGCTTCGATGCCGGCGCCGACGATTATCTGACCAAACCCTTTGAATTCAGGGAACTCCTGATGCGCGTTAAAGCGCTTGCCCGTCGTCCGGTGGAAACTTACCAACCCGACCCTGAATTATTCTTTGCAGATGTACGGATGGATCTGAGAACAAAAGAGTTCTTTCGCGCCAACCGTAAAATCTCGCTCACGCCCAGGGAATTTGCCCTCATGGAATATTTTCTCCGCAACCCCGGCCGCGTGATCTCCAAGACAGAAATTTCAGAAAAAGTATGGGACCTGCACTTTGACACCGGTACCAATGTTATCGAGGTGTATGTCAATTTCCTCCGGAAAAAGGTAGACAAGGGTTTTGAGAAAAAATTGATCCATACACAATTTAAAAATGGCTATATTTTGAGAGAAGAGTAAAATAATGCAGATTGCGGATGGAAAAGCCCGGAACCGATCAGGGAAAAATTCTATGACATTTATGCAGATCAGAGCAAAACTTACCATACAGTTTATCACGATAGTCGCCGGCATTTTGGTACTCTCACTCATATTCATTTATACCAAATTCAGGCAGTTCACAGAGGATGAGTTCTACAAGGCCCTGCGCTCCAAAGCGCTCATGACCGCTGAAATGGTATTGCATGAAGAAGACAAGTTGCTGCCCCTGGCCAATGATACAACTGTCACGGAATATTTGCCGGTACGTGAAAATATCATCATTTACAACGCCCGTTTTCAGCGCGTTTTCGCTTTTAACCGGAATACGGAAAACTTGCAACGGGCGACTTTTAACGCGTTGAGGTCTTCGGGCGAGCTTCGTTTTCAACGGGAGGACCGGTATGCGCTCGGTATCTACCGTCTGAGTAAAAGCGGGCGGGAATACTACATCGTTGCCGAGTCAGTATTCAACTCGGAAGAACTGGCTAATTTGCGCAACATCCTGGTTTTCACGTTTTTTCTTGGCATCGGCATTGTAGCGGCCGGCGGCTGGTTTTATGCCGGTCAGGCCATGGCGCCCGTCTCCCGTATCATGAATCAGGTAGACCGGATATTGCCCTCCGATCTCGGTGCGCGTTTGGAAGCCCCGAATAACCACGATGAAATCTCCCGTCTGGTGATCACTTTTAACCGACTGCTCGACCGGATACAGTTCGCCTTCCGGATGCAAAAGAATTTTATTTCAAATGTATCCCATGAGTTGAAAAACCCTCTTTCCGTGATCATCTCACAGCTGGAAGTGGCATTAGATAAGAAAAGGGATGCAAAAGAGTACCGGGGCACCATCCAGTCGGTGCTGGAAGATACCCGCGGGCTGAATGAGGTTGCTGAAAAATTGCTGCAATTGGCCCGCGTACATTCAGATGGCGATAACATCGCTTTTGCCCAGGTACGCCTTGATGAAATCATGCTGCAAACCAGGGAGGCCCTGTTGCGCATGCATCCCGATTATCATATTGCATTCGATATTGAAGGCGCCCCGGAATCGGAGGAGCAGCTCTGTGTACGCGGGAATGAACCCTTGCTCCGATTGGCATTTTTAAATCTGATGGAAAACGGCTGTAAGTTTTCGCCGGATAAGCGGGTGGAAGTCAAAATCTTTTTCCGTCCGGATGCCAACCACTGGGTGGAAATCACCGATCATGGCCCGGGCATAGACCCCAAAGACCTGCAAATGATCTTTCAGC
>JAKLJF010000649.1 GCA_023151335.1 Thermoanaerobaculia bacterium
CGTTGGCTTTCGGCATGGCCTCCTGCAGCGCGCCGGCTTTGTAGCCCTGGCGGTTGACGCGGTGGATGTGCTCGATATTAAAACCCTGCGCTTTGAGTTCGGCCACTTTTTTGGCCACGATGTTCACCGTTTCGTCGGTGGAATCGTCCAGCACATGGATCTCGAAACGGTCTTTCGGGTATTCCTGTGCAGCCACGTAGTCGATGATCCGTTCGGCCACGTACATCTCGTTGTACATCGGGAGTTGTACGGTGACGAAGGGCGCTTCGGGGCTGTCCGCTTCGTATTTTTTGTACTGAATCTTCGGATTATCCTTGTGGTACTTTTTGTACAGGTACAACAGGTGGAATTGCAACAGGGCATAAACGGTTACGCCCGTCATGGCGATGAAATAAACGAAAAGCATCAGGTAGCCGAAATCGACAAATGCCTGGTACTGAAGCGCTTCGAAAAATGAATGAAGACCGTACATAGAGAATTGTGAGTGGTTGTGTTTTATGTTTTGAGTTTGGGGGAAGAAGGTTACTGGTTTGAGGGTTTCGGGTTATTGCCTGCCTGCCGAAAGGCAGGGTATGGTTTAAAATGAAGGGTGAAGATGGTAGAGATTATTTTCCAGCCGGCGAGGACGACGCCTTTCAGCGTTCCGGAAACCTTGCTTTTGCCGCCGGCCCGTTTGCGGTAGCGCACCGGCACTTCGGCGCAGCGCAGCCTTTGCTGTGCCGCTTTGACCTGCATTTCCACCGTCCAGCCGTAGTTGGGATCCTGCATGTTCAGTGCCAGCAGGCTTTCCCAGCGGATGGCCCGAAAGGGGCCGAGGTCGGTGAACCGGTATCCGTAAAGCCAGCGGATGAGCAGCGGCGCCAGCCAGTTGCCGAAGCGCTGGGGCGGCGTCATGGCGCCGGGTTCGGGCCGGCCCAGCAAACGCGAGCCGATGACCAGGTCTTTTTCGCCGTTCAAAACAGGACCCGCCACGTTTGGCAGGTCTTCGGGGTAGTCGGAGTAATCGCCGTCGAGGAAAACCACGATTTCGGGGCGTTCGGACGAAGGCAAGGCCTGCAGGTAACGGATGCCGGCCAGACAGGCCGAACCGTAACCCCGCTTTGGCGCCGGAACGACGGTGGCGCCGTTTTGCCGGGCTACCGCTGCCGTGCCGTCGGTAGAGCCGTTATCGCAGACGATCACTTCGCGTACTCCCGCTTTCGGGAGGGCTGTCAGCACCAAAGGCAGGGTTTCTTCCTCGTTAAAGGCCGGGATAATCACGGAAATCCGCTTTTTTGCCGTATTTTCTGTCATGTTGCCGGCCTTTTTTTCGCCGGAATACCGCCTGTTGTTGAATTGACGATGCAAAGATAACACGACAGTTAAGAAAACGTTAAAAACCTTTAACGAATGGGATGTTAAAGTTTTGCAAACAGCGCGTACAGCTTTGGAATAACCGTTTTTATTTAAAATTTTGTTTCTTTACTGACAAAATTTCAGAGAAAAAACGATAAAAAGGCAATCCGCTTCGCGAAAAAACAGGCAAATATTTGGAAAAGCGTATTCAGGGGCAATTCGGCATAAAAATTCGCTCGAACTGTTAAATTTTTAACAACTGTTAAGGCCCAGGCCAATAAAGCAACCCGTTTTGTTTCCCCCGGGTCAACTATATGACTCTGGATCTACATAAAAACACCATGCAGTTAAATGATTAAAGCCGTAATCTTCCTGCTCCTGTTATCAGGCATTGGTCGCCTGCACGCCCAGGACAATTTTGTCGCACCCTGGAAAAGCGTAAAACTGTACCTGAATTTCGATGTGGGGATTTCTTCCGGCGGTTTCGCCTCTTCTTTCGCGAATGGCTCGCCGGTCGGCATGATTACTCCTGCCTTTTCCTGGAGCCGTAGCCCGCGTTTCGTTCATGAAGCCGGTATCGCGGCGCTTCATTTCAATTCCAAAGCGCGCAGGGAGGTTTACCTGCCTTTGCGAAAGCGACCTATAAATCCGACAAACCCGGCCGGTACGATGCATTGGAAAAAACAGCAGGCGTACACCTGTTGGGAGTGTTCCGCCTGCTGTTCCGGCTCAACCGGCACTGGTTCGCCGATCTCAACGTACCGACCGGCATTTTACTGAGCGCTTCGGACTTCACTATCACACAAAACGGGACTGCCAATAGAAATACCACATCGGACCTGGGTTCGGTCATGGGGATACGGGCAGCACTCGGCTACCGGTTTTGATCCTCAGTTTTTTATAAATTTTCCCCACCCCTCCTCTGTTTGCAACAAATAAAACCCGGCCTCCAGACGGCTTACCTCGATGTGCAAATCTGCCGCGGGCGTTTGTTCTGAAACGAGTTGTCCTGCCGCATTAAAAATCCGGCACAGACCCGGTTGCCCGCCGGCAGTTTGCAGATAGAGCGCATCGCGGGCGGGGTTCGGATACAGGACCACTTCGGCGGCATCCGGCTCGTGATTGGAAATGGTGAGTTGGAACGACTGGCAAACAAAGTCGTTGTGGTGGTTCAGGTCGGTCTTCCCATTCGGCGCGGTCACCCAGAGGCACAATTTCCAGGGTGAGACCACCTGTACGTACGGCGCCCAAACCGGGCCGATATACAGCGTCGTATCGGCTCCGGGCTGAAGGTTTAGGCCGGTGAATTCTTGAATGATATAGGCCTCGGACGGGCAAATGAAAGGGATGTCGTATCCGTAGTTTCCGGCCAGTACGTGCACTTCATTGAGCGCTTTGCCGCCGGTATTTTCTACCTGAACGGAAAAAGTGCCGCCGGTGACCGACCACAACGGCCACGGCGCCCCGCCGCCTGCCGGGCTCGCCTTGGGCGGCGTATGCGTCACCATTTGGGTAAGGGCGGCGTCGGCGCCGGTTTCCAGCGGCGTGCCGTCCGTCGTGAAATACTGCAACCAGAAATTCCGGCTTCCCGAGCCGTACGTGCCGTATCCCGACCAGGTACGCGGCGAAGGGCCGTGCATTTCCACACCCGCCAGCACAATTCCATCCGGGCCGAAATGAATCCGTTGTGCGAACAGGTCGGGATCGGGTAGGGTAAAACTTTTATAGGTCACGAGGGTACTGTCGAGCAGATCGACCCGGTTTTTACCCTGATGGCGGCCGCAAAGCGCCAGCCCTTTGTTGTAGGGAAACAGATCGTGCGCTTTGAAGCCGGGCTCATGGAGCGTATGCACGACGCTGCCGTTCACCCATACGCCCTGGTAGATTTTGCCGTCGCTGCGAAGCGCGGAAAAAAGCCCGCTGTCGTCGGCAACAATTTTGATGTAAGGCACAGACTGGGCGCTGTTGTTAAAAACGAGGTTCAGGTGCAGGTTGTCGTCCATGTGATACACCCCGGCCGAACCGCACACCATATAGCCGTTGCCGGCGGGCGAGTGGATAATGCCGGTCAGTTGACCCGAAGCAATCTGATTTTCCAGCAGCAAACCACCGCTTTCCAGATCGTAAACTTGTATTTGCTGTTCGCCTACGGCGATCAGTTCCCCATTATTACTGACCACCATGCCCGTGACCCTTGGCACGGGCGCTCCCCCGGGC